>CAYVKM010000073.1:0-15907 GCA_964452045.1 uncultured Calditrichaceae bacterium | reverse complement strand
CAAACCTTAAAGGGCAGGATAAATCTTGATATGAATCAACAGGAAAATCCCCTGGAAAAATTAATTGTGATGGATCGGCTGGAAGTTGGTCCGGTACGGGTAGAAAAAAATCGGCTGGTGGCACCTTACCGGGTTCTGCAAAATGGTGAAGTTGAGACTATGGATCTGATCTACCGCTTTGAAGAAGATGTATTTGAACCGGAAGATCTGGATTCGCAAAATCTGGCCGAGATGATTACCGCACAGGTTGCTCTTAATTATGGCTTGTTTTGTAAGGAAATAGTGTTTCATGGCAGTTATGATGCTGCCGATCAAAGTTTTTTAAAGAAAATGGCAGAAAATACTGCCCGGGAAATTTATGTTATAAAAATCATGCATGAGAATCCTTTTCTCACCGGAGTTGCCCGGGATTTTCCCCTGGTAAAGAAAGATAATTATCTGCAGGCAAAACTTATTTTTTCCGGTCAGATGCTACCTGCATCGGCAGCCTGGCCGGTGAGCGATAATAAATGTGCCATCTCTTCCAGCGGGGGTAAGGACAGTCTGCTCAGCTTCGGATTGATGCAGGAAATTGGTTACGAAACCTATCCCGTGTTTATTAACGAATCCGGCCGGCACTGGTATACTGCGCTGAATGCTTATCGCTACCTTAAAGATAATCATTCCGAAACTTCCCGGGTTTGGATGAATGCAGACCGCATCTTCTCCTGGATGCTCAGACATTTCCCTTTTATCCGGAAGGATTTTGCCAATGTCCGTTCCGATGAATATCCTATCCGGCTGTGGACAGTAGCTGTTTTTCTGTTTGGAATTCTCCCCGTCATGCGAAAGAAGGGCATTGGACGGTTAATCATCGGTGATGAATATGATTCCACCCGACGTTTGTCTTTCCAGGGCATCACCCATTACGACGGACTATTCGACCAGAGCCGGTACTTCGATAATGAACTAACCCGCTATTTTATCCGGAAGAAGTGGAATATCAATCAGTTTTCAGTCTTGCGTCCACTTTCGGAAATGTTAATTGAGAAAGTTCTGGCGAACCGCTATCCCCATCTCCAGCGACATCAGGTGTCCTGCCATGCAGCCCATATTGTTGACGAGCGGGTATATCCCTGCGGGAGCTGTGAAAAATGCCGGAGAATTGTCGGGATGTTAACCGCCCTGGATGTGGATCCGGTGCACTGCGGTTATACTCCAGAGCAGATTGAGCGATGTTTGAAGGAAGTGGCGAATAAAAGTGTGCATCAGGAATCGGCCGGTGCGCAACAGTTGGTTTTCATGCTCTCACAAAAAGGAATGATTCATTTATCTGCAGAGGAGGAAAAAAAGCTTAAGGAGAATCCGGAAATTTTAAAATTGCGCATCGATCCGGAGAGATCGCCCTGGGAAGGTCTACCAAGAGATCTCCGCATACCACTGCTTACAATTTACCGGGAATATACTGAAGGTTCAGTCAGGAAAAATGGCCGGGTGTGGCTGGATTTTGATTCCTTAAGAGATCCCGGATTGCAGCAGCCCTACATTTTTGAAAAGGCCGCAAAAATGGACGGCCAGGCGGTTAAGCGGGAAGTTGCGGGCAGCCCGGAATCAAAAAATGATTATTTACTGGGAGAACTCTCCTGGCCGGAAGCCCAGAAAAGATTTAAGGAAGTGGATATTGCCTTATTACCGGTGGGAGCTATCGAGCAGCATGGGCCGCATTTGCCACTGGATACCGATGCATTCGATGCGGATTACTTGGCACGTAAAGTGGCCGAGGCATGTTCTCCTCCCAAACCGCTGGTATTTCCGCCGATCTCCTATGGCGTGTCCTATCACCACGATGATTTCAGCGGAACCATCAGTCTGAGCAATGAAACGCTGTCCAAGCTGGTGTATGAAATAGGCATGAGTGCAGCACGCAATGGGATCACCAAGCTGCTGATTATTAACGGACACGGCGGTAACGCCCCGGCGCTTAAATTTGCTGCTCAGATGATCAATCGCGATGCCCACATTTTTACCAGCGTGGATACCGGAGAAACCAGCGATGTGGACCTGGCCGCTTTGTGCGATACCCCCAATGACGTCCATGCCGGAGAAATAGAAACAAGCACCTCGCTGGCCACCCGCCCCCATCTGGTACACATGGAGCAGGCCAAGAAATTTGTCCCCAAATTTTCCAGCCAGTATCTCGATTTCAGCACAAAAAGGAGTGTGGAGTGGTTTGCCCGTACCCTGAGAATTTCTACGAATGGGGTACTGGGGGATCCGACCAAAGCAACCCGGGAAAAGGGAGAAAAAATGTGGGAAGTGATGATCCGGAATCTGGTGGAGCTGGTAGAACATCTCAAAAGCCTGACATTGAATGAAATATATGAGAAAAAATATTAACTCTCCCGGATCCCTATGAAAATCACCAATATGGAGTTCTGGCCGGTTACCATGCTACTGAGCGAACCTTATACCATTGCCTATGAAACGGTCAGTACTGCCTCCAATCTTTTTTTGCGCCTGGAAACGGATAAAAATATTGTCGGCTATGGATGTGGTGCCCCGGATGAAGCTGTTACTGGGGAAACCATGGAATCTGCCCAGCAAGTAGCCGGAGAAATAGTGACTCATCACCTGAAGAATGCCGATCCCTTACGCCATGCCTATCAGATGGAAAAATTGAAAAAGTATCTGATGTCCTCCCCTTCGGTTCTGGCTATGGTGGATATGGCTCTATACGATATTCTGGGTAAAGTGGCGGGTTTGCCGTTGTGGAAACTGCTGGGTGGTTATCGGGACAGGATCAAAACCAGCATTACCATCGGGATCATGCCCGAGAAAGAAACGGTTTCGCTGGCCCGGGAAATGATTCTGCGGGGATTTAAATGTCTTAAAATTAAAGGGGGTAAAGATCTGGAGGATGACATTAGCCGGATAATGAAAGTCCGGGAAGCAGTTGGTAAGGATATAGAGTTGCGATTTGATGCCAACCAGGGCTTTACCGTAGATCAGTCTGTCGAATTTGTGAAGCGGACAAAAGAGGCTAAACTGGAACTGATCGAACAGCCTACCCCAAAGGGTGAGCCCGATCTGCTGGGAAGGGTAACCAGCGGTGTTCCGATTCCGGTAATGGCGGATGAAAGCCTGATGAGTATTCGCGATGCTTTCCGGCTGGCCCGGCGAGACCTGGTGGACATGGTAAATATAAAGCTAATGAAAGTGGGTGGCATTTCCGAAGCGCTTCAGATTAATTCAGTGGCCAGATCTGCCGGATTGGAAGTGATGGTGGGATGCATGGATGAAGCTGCCCTGGCTATTGCTGCCGGACTGCATTTTGCCCTGGCCCGGCCCAATGTGGTCTATGCCGACCTAGACGGGCATCTCGATTTGCTGGACGACCCAAGCAGTGGTGCGGTAATTTTGGATAAAGGAATCCTTTTCCCCACCGACAAACCTGGCCTTGGTTTTGATATGGATTTTTAAGTTGCAAAACGAAACTTGCTTTCTACCTCAAAATTTGTTATCAATAATATAAAGATTCAGAAGAATTGAATTTTTAAACGTTTCTATATAGTCATTCATAATAAACTTAATTATAGATTTGGAGACTAAAAAATGAAATTCAGTACCGCATTACGGCAGGGGACCCGACGCCGTCTGGAGCGTTTGGGTGCCGCGGATATCGTGGTTGGCATTCCCTGTTTCAATAACGATTCTACTATTTCTTATGTAATAAAAGCTGTAGAAGATGGATTGGCTATTCATTATCCGGATCGACGCTGTGTGGTTGTGGTAGCCGATGGCGGGTCAGTAGACGATTCCCGGGAAGAGTCCGATGATCTGGAAAGCAGTCCCTGGATTGAAAGAATTATTACCATCTACCGAGGTTTACCTGGAAAAGGCTCGGCTGTTCGGGCCATCTTTGAGGCCTCCCAATTACTGAACGCGAAAGTATGCCTGCTGTTTGATTCCGATCTCCGCTCCATTACTCCGGATTGGATTCACCGGATGGTTGAACCGATCCTGAACGATGGAGTGGATTTTATTGCGCCGTATTATACCCGTTATAAATATGATGGTACCATTACTAATAATATTGTCTACAATCTGACCCGGGCATTGTACGGATATCGGGTGCGGCAACCCATCGGCGGGGATTTTGCTTTTTCCCTTCCACTGATTAAAAAGTACTTACCCCATGAAGGCTGGGACACTGATATTGCCCGTTTTGGGATAGACATCTGGCTAACCACCGTGGCCATGGTCAATAAGGCCAGCATTGTGCAGGCGAATCTGGGTGTTAAGATACATGATGTAAAAGATCCGGCCGAAGCCCTGGGACCCATGTTCCGGCAGGTTGTTTCGACCTTGCTGATGCTGATGGAAGATCATGAGAAAGTCTGGAAAGGTATTAAAGGCAGCCAAGCAGTACCGATTGTTGGACCGGCCCTGAAAATTGAACCAAAGCCTTTCGAAATAAATATTACCAAACTGGTGGATGATTTCAAAACCGGTTTCAGTAACTATAAAGAGATCTGGCAAAAAATTGTGGCGCCGGATAACTGGGAGATTATTGAAGCGCTTGCCAAAAAGGATGTTAAGGAGTTTGTGTTCAAGACTGAAGTGTGGGCCAAAATACTTTACGATCTCGCAGCTGCTTTCCACCATTGGAAGGGAAATCGGCAGTTGATGGTCAGCCTGATGACCCCACTTTATTTTGCACGGGTTGCCTCCTTTGTGAACCGGACGCTTGATATGAGCAATGAGGAAGCTGAGGCCATTGTGGAAGACCAGGCTGAAACTTTCGAGAAAACCAAAGATTACCTGATTCAGCGCTGGGATGAGGACGTAAAATATGGGGTGTAAGAATTAATCGGCTTACTTTTGAGTCAGTGTTATCGCTTTCCCAGAGGATCTAGTCCAGGGTAAAAGATCCGATTTAATACTTCCGATAAAGTCTTTCGATTTTCAGCACTTTTCATCAATCCCCCTAGATTTTTTGTGAGCCACATTGTTCCAACCGTTTTGTTACCCACCATGATATAGCTGGCCAAAAAATCCGGTCCGGGTGAAGAAAAAGCAGATGTCCCGAGATAACCATAACCTTTGCCATAATAGGTTTTCATAAATGGTAGCGTATTCAAGGTATCATAAAGATTAAAACTAAAAACGTCCGAAAAAATGCCACAGAATGTTTTCAGTGGTTTTTCCTTTCTGCAAATCCAGAAGACATTATCTGATGAGCCCGGTGTGTGAGTAAAAATTTCGCCATCCTCCGGGTATAGTTTGGCCAGTCGCTGTTCGCTGAATGGATTGACTGAGGAATTAATATGATAGCCGTCGGTGGTATCCAGTTCGGTGCCCAGGAAATAGCCGTTACGATTCAGGTAGTAGAGTGTATCCGGTTCAAAAAATCCCCATTTCCACTCCATGGCGTAGACCACTCTACCGTCGCTCCGGCGGGCTGTACCAACGATAGACATTAACAGGGTGGAGCTGTCTTCTAACATGATGATCTGCCGGACATCGCCCACATTAAGCGGCATATAGGATTGATTGTCGTTCTTATCATCGGTCATGCCACCCATAAAATTCTGGCAACTGAGAAAAATCAGGAAAATGAAGAGCGGATATAAAACATTTTTACTTTTCATAACTCCCTCTCTTATTAATAAAACATGATGATAATTTCCGTCTGTAAGATAATATACATTTTAACAAAATGTCATTTTAAGAGAATAAAACTCTAAGTCTTAACATGCAGGAACGAAACTTCACCAATGGGATAATGATTCGTGGTGCGGTGTATCGGGCCGGTTTATTTGCAATACATTTCATTAAATGGTGGACCGCCTGTTCCGTACTCATCATAAATGGTTTAACATCTCCCTTGGCCAGCTTGGTCTCCACAAATCCGAACCGGATATTCGTTACAAAAATGCCTCTGGTTCTTAAAGCCATTGCCAGACTTTCCAGATAATTTGATAATCCCGCTTTGGAGGCATGATATGCAGGTGCCTTGGCGGACAGCAACACATCCGCCACACTGGAAAGACCGATGAAATGTCCTTTGCTGTTCCTGACCATGATGGGGATAACTGCAGCAGCAGTTTTTACCATACCCATCAGATTAACTTCCATCGTCTCTACTTCGCTTGTCATATCATTAGAATCTAGAAGCTCCCCAATTCCGGCACAGTAAATACATAAGTCGATTGGTTCTCCCGTCTTCATAATTGATTTCAGTATTTTTAGAAATTGAGGATCCTGTACCTTGGCTTTATGATGCCGGTATCTCTTGTCTTTGATGGGTGAATCACTGCGGGAAATTCCCGTCACTCGCCATCCTTGTTTCAGAAGTTCCCGGGTGGTTGCCAGACCAATGCCATCGGAATTCCCGATAAGAAGCGCGTGATTTACCTGCATGATGTTTTTCGTTCAGTTGAGATAAATATTCAAAAAGTTCTAATTATTTAATTTAATCTCCACTAACTTTTTTATCTGATCAATTTCGTCAGCGGATTTCACTTCAATTAACAATCCTCTTCCCTCGGCATATTTCCGGGCATTCCGGAGGGCGGTCTTCATCTCATCAGGGAGATTGCTGGATTCGATTTGAGAAACAGCTTTGTCCCCAAAAATAAAGGAGACCCGCAAAGCGTTTGGCTTGGGAGAGAAGAAGAACAAATTTCTTTTCTTTTTAAGTAGCTTGAGCGTCCAGCCATACTTCGGGCTGTAGAATTTCCATTCCTCGATCAATTCACCATAGGATTCACGAAGATGTCTTTTCAGATCATTCCACAGTTTGTTAGATTCGCCCAATACTTTGGCAAGAGATTTGTCATCAGGTTTAATATTTTTGTCAGTAAAGGGATTTTCTGGCATATTTAGTCCTGCTCACATTCAATTTTGATGATTTGTACTTTTTCCTCTTTGTAGTGGTCATATTTATTGAGTAGAATAAAATAGAATGACAATGAATAACAGTCAAGGAAAAATAAGAGTATTACCCGTTCAAACCATAGGGAAGCCTCACTTAGTCTTCCATCATTATAATAACCTTTCATAAAATCTTCATAATTGCTTGATAAGATTGTGCCATTTGGGAGGAGATCAAATTATTTAATTGTGAAATGGAAAAGTTAGCAGCTAAATTCATGGACTATAATTCTGCTTTAGCAATTTTATCTTTATAACAGAGAGACTTTTGGATTGGATAAAATGGGAACTTCTTAATGGAGAAAAATATGAGTAATGGAATGTCTGAAGGAAAAGGTGGCGAGGACCGGCAAACCCCCTCAAAAGAGAAGCCAAAAAAATCACCATACACAAAATGGCTGATTTTATTACTTGTTTTAATTATCATCGGTGTGGGGATTTTTGTCTACTGGTATTTCTTTTTGCGGGGATATGTCTCAACCGACGATGCCTACATTGAAGGAAACCGGATCTCTATCAGCGCCAAGATTTTAGGACGGATCACCCAATTGACGGTTGATGAAGGGGATACGGTCCAACAGGGTCAATTGCTGGTTCAGTTGGACAGTACTGATTTACACGCCCAGATGGCTCAGGCCTTAGCCAGTCTGGATTATGCCAGACAGAATGCAGCCCTGGCCAAAGTAAACGTCAGTCTGGCACAGCAGGATTTCGAGCGAGCGGTCCTGCAATTCAAGGAGAAAATATTGTCCCCTGAAAAATACGATCATGCCCGGCAAGCCCTGGAAATGGCTAAGGCACAGCAAGCGATTGCCATGGCTGAAATAAAACGGTCTCGGGCTGCTGTGGATGTGATTCAAACCCAGATACAGAATACCCGGATATATGCGCCAATGAACGGTGTGGTGGCCAAGAGGTGGGCTATCGCAGGTGACGTGGTTCAACCAGCGCAACCTATTTTTACGGTTTACGATCCATTGGATGTCTGGATTACTGCCAATTTCGAAGAAACCAAGCTTGCAGAAATCCGAATGGATGCTCCGGTGGAAATATCGGTAGATGCATATAGCGGACAGAAATTTTCCGGGAAAGTGATTAATCTGCCTGCAGCAGCTGCCTCAAAATTTTCCTTAATACCGCCGAATAATGCTTCCGGTAACTTTACTAAGGTCACCCAGCGCGTTCCGATAAAAATCTCGTTAAATGTTAACGATAAGAAAAATAAAGGCCCACTTCTGCTTTTACCCGGAATGTCAGTCACCGTGAAGATTCCCAAAATCGGGAGCAGCAACTGATGCCGGCAAAATGGTCACAATTCCGGGAGCGGTTGATCGAACGGATTCCTCAGCTTAATCCGAGAAATGACGTCTATCGCTGGCTGGTACTGGCCTCAGTGATGGTTGGCACTTTTATGGCTGTACTGGATGCCACCGTTGTTAATGTCGCTTTACCCAAATTGATGGCGACTTTCGGAGTATCAGTGGATACGGTGGAGTGGATCCTGACCGCTTATCTGCTTATTTTTGGGGTGATGCTGCCTTCGTCTGGTTGGTTTGCCGACCACATGGGATATAAAAAAATTTTTATTTTTGCTCTGTTCCTATTTACCCTTGGTTCTTTCCTTTCCAGCCTGGCCTGGTCGTTTAATATCCTGATTGCCTTCCGGGTCATCCAGGGCGCGGGCGCCGGATTTCTGATGCCGGTTGGTATGGCCATTATCACAAGGGAATTTCCTCCGGAAAAAAGGGGTGTTGCTTTAGGATTCTGGGCTATCTCCGCTTCTGCTTCGGTTTCCTTGGGACCAACCATCGGAGGTTACCTGATCGATAATTATTCCTGGCATACTATCTTTGATATAAATGTACCCATCGGAATGGCTGGCGTTTTGGCATCTGCCATTATCCTTCGGGAATATAAATCCGAAGACACCCGCTCTTTCGATATTATTGGTTTCCTCTCCTTGGCTACTTTTCTGACTACACTTTTGCTGGCACTATCCAACGGGAATTCCGCCTGGAATACCGGGGGCTGGACTTCCAATTTTATTCTTACCTGTTTTGCCTTTTCGGCAGTGGGCCTGGTGGCATTTATTATGGCGGAGTTTACAGTAAAACATCCGCTGATAGAATTAGGGCTTTTCCGGAATTTTAACTTCTCGGTCAGTAATCTTATCCTTTTTATTTTCGGACTGGGAATGTTTGGCAGCAATTTCTTACTCCCCATATATTTGCAGAATTCATTGGGTTACACCCCATTGCAGGCCGGTCTGGTGTTTTTGCCGGTGGGAATCCTGCTGGGTATAACTTCTCCAATTGCCGGAGTTATTACGGATAAGTTCAGCGCTAAAGTTCCGGTGATCGTTGGTCTCAGTTTGATGGCATTCACCCTTTACAAGTTTAGCTTTTTATCCCTCTTTTCCATGCATGCTCAGATCATGCTTCCCTTGTATATCCGGGGAATAGCCATGGCCTTGATATTTTCACCCCTCACTACGATTGCCATTTCGGATATCTCCAACCAGAAAATGGCTCAGGCTTCGGGATTGATCAATGTCATCCGGCAGGTGGGCGGTAGTTTCGGCGTGGCTATCTTTGGTACTATTTTAACTCAGCGGACGATATTTCACGGTCAGAATTACGCTGAACAATTGAACCAGTATTCCGAAACCTTTAAGCAAACCATGATGCGGTTGCAGTATTTTGTTTCTCAGGCCATTGGCGGGACGATTAGTGATTCCATTGCCCGGGCGCAGGGACTTATTGCGGCATTTGTTCAGCAGCAAGCCTTTATTCAGGCAGTGGACGATGTTTTCCTGATTGCGTCTTTTATTCTTATTGTCAGTGTAATCCCCGTGTTTTTTCTGCGTAGCCATCTGAAAAAAAATGGACGAGGGATGGCATCTCTGGAATGATAAAAATTTTGAAATGAGGTTGAGAATGAAATTTAGAAATGTCACTTTGATCTGGATACTCTTAATGGTATGGAGTTACTCTTTACCTGCCCAGAATGCGGTTTCAGATTCATTGACTGTAGACCAGGTGGTGAACCTGGTACTTCAAAACAATCCGGCAATACAGAAAGCAGAGCAGGGAGTTGAAGCTTCCCGGGCCCGGGTGGGGCAGAGCCGGAGTTCCATGTATCCCACTGTAACCGGGGAAGCATTATATTCACGTGTCGGTCCGGTACCGGAACTTACCATACCTGATTTAGGCAGTTTTGCCCTGTTCCCGGAAAATAATTATGACGCCCACCTGGGGCTTAATCAACTTTTATACGATTTCGGACGCCGGGGACAAGCAGTTGAACTAGCCGAATCCGGAGTAAAACTAACCCGGGATAATATGGAAACCCTCAAATCCGATCTGGCATATCGCTCCATTCTTACCTTCTACAGTATTCTTTTTTTACAGAAAAATATCAGTGTGGTCAATCAGGAGATCTTTGATCTTAAACAGCACCTGGAAGTCACCTGGAAAAAAGTAAAGGCCGGAACGGCTATTGAATATGATGTTTTAACCACCCAGGTCCGGGTTGCTGCCGCCAGGAGCCAGCTGGAGGAAGTCCAAAATTCCCTGCAAAAACAGGAAATCATCTTACGTCAATTAATGGCTGTCCCGGAAGACACCACACTCAATTTAAGGGGGACGATTCCTGTTTCTTCAATTTCCATTGAGGAGGATTCGTTAATCATTCTGGCCGAGAAACAAAGACCGGAATATAAGCTGGCCTTGGATGCCCGGGCTTCAGCCGATCTGCGCCGCAGCCTGGCGGCAAAAGGGAAAATGCCCCTGCTAAATCTGAACCTGGCCTATGGGGTAAAAAACGGTTATATCCCCAATCTGAATGCGCTGCGGGGAAACTGGGTTGCTGGCCTGCAATTGCAAATCCCGGTTTTCGAGGGATTTCAAACCCACTATAAAAAAGCGGAAGCAGAAGCTGACTACCGTGCTTCCGGATCACAACTGGAAGATACCCGCAATCTGATTGTCTCCCAAGTGCAGCAGGCTTTGAGTGATGTCCGGACCAGCCTAAATAAAATACAAACCAGTAAAGTACAGTTGGATCAGTCCCGGCAGGCCAGGAGCATGGCCGAGACCCAGTATGCTATCGGGGTTATCTCCAACCTGGAACTTCTGGATGCGCAAACCCTGCTAACCCAGGCCCAGTTTATTTATCTGAAAGCGCAGTATGATTATGCGATCAGCCGTTATACTCTGGACCGGGCGATTGGTGAGCAACCCTGGTAATTTTGGATAATTTTATAAAGGTAGATAACTTTTATTGCGGTTTGGTACCCTTTTTCCCTTCCTGCAGATTATCATAAAATCGCTGGGTCGGGTAGGCAAAATCAATGTCGTTGCATTTACCGAATCTGGTGAGAATGGCTTCCCAGATTTCCTCTTCGCTGCCCCGCCTTTTACGCGGTTCGGTCATGTAGCGAATGGTTAAAAGCACTCCACTGTCTTTTACAGTGGTATAAACCGTGGGAGTAAGGGTGGTATAAAACACCATAAATTTTTTACTGGCCTCTTTAATCCTTTTTGCGGCTGCTTCTGAAAATTGATGGCTACTGGTCTGAGCAATTTCAAATAACATTTTTTTGGCCTTTTCCCAGTTGCTCTCAAAAGTAATTAATACCGGTATTTCATGCCAGATATAGGGGAAGCCCTGATTGTAATTGGCCAGGGCTTCAGTGAAAATTAAATGGTTTGGCACATGAATTATACGTCCCGTACTCTGTTCAGCATCCACCCAGTTTCCAATCTCAATCAGGCTGAATTTGAATACCCGGATATCGATGACGTCACCACGGAAATTGCTGATCTGAATCCGGTCTCCCACTACAAACGGCCGGCGCCAGAGCAGGAACACCCAGCCTGCCAGACTGGTGACCAGGTCTTTTAAGGCAATGGCCAGACCGGCAGTGATTAATCCGAAAAATGTGGCAAGAGACTGTATTCCGGCAAACCAGACCCTCAGGACCAGAAAGAAGCCAATAATCACCGTAACATAGGTAGCCGTTTTTTGCCAGCGGTAACGTGTCTGGACGTCCTCAGTCCGCCGCCAGATGATTCGCAGGGTAATCGCCCGAAGCAGACCCAGCACCAGAATAATCAGAAACGAGGAGAGCAGTTTTGTCTGTACGGCTGGTCCCAAGCCGGTAAAATGTTCAATCCACTGGATAAATTTGTCCATGTCTGGCTGAATTTAAAGCATATTTTGTTAAAATAAAAATGGAATACGAGGAATGGTTAGTCCTGCCTAAAAATGTCTTTGCGAGCCATGGAAGGCGAAGCAATCTCCATGTGTGTGGATAGACCCAGGGAAGGAGTTTGCCACATTCCTGACAAATGTCTTGAATGTGCTATGATAACATTTTTTAACATTACTTCCCGATTAGAATACTTCACTTCCCTTTCCGGTCCATACGAATCCAGGGAAATCCGTTAGATTTTCTTTCCCGCATGGTGGATCCCGGGAAAATACCTTCCTTAGCCAGCCGGACATCCTCCAGCGAATAAAATGCTTTAGGATTATGTTTTTGAATCAGCTCAACCACGTGCGAGTAGTCCCGACGCTTGATAATGGTAAAAATGATTTTCACCGGTCCGGACTGACCTTCTCCCTGAACAGTGGTTAATCCGTATCCCTCTTCCCGCAGATTTTGAATCAGATTGGTGGCGTCCTTGCTGGTAATGATCCGTAAAACCTGTGTGCCGATGGCCAGTTTATTCTCCAGCCAGATGCCGACAAAATTCCCGGTGGCAAATCCGGCAGCATAGGCCAGATAGCAGGCAACATTGTTAAGGTTCTTAAAAATCTGACCGATGGCCAATAGCCAGACAATTATTTCCAGGAAAGCCAGCAGCGGGGCCATAGTTTTCTTTCCCCGGGAAATATAAACAATCCGAATGGTACCAAATGAAACATCAACCACTCTGGCGAAAAAAATCAAAAGGGGGATTATTACCCAGGTATAGAGTTCGGAATTCATCACATCTGAAAGAGGCATCGGACAGGTACGATCTCCTGATAAATATTTTCGGGGGGCAATTTATGAATAAATTGGTTTGGTGATAAGTACTTTTTCAAATCTCCCGGAACTGAATATCATTTTTTCCCTCTTTTTTTACCAGATACATTAAGTCGTCGGCTTGCCGGAGAATCTCATCCACTGAATCAGGAACATTGCGATAGGTGACGCTTCCCATACTCAATGTCACCTTCCAGTTATTCTCCTGCATGGTTTGGAGAATCTTCTCCCGCAGTCTTTTCAGGACGTCCCGGGCAGATTCAAGATTGGTTTCCGGCAAGAGGATGGCAAATTCATCGCCACCCAGGCGACCCACGATATCAGTTTGCCGAACCTGCTCCATCATAGTTGCTGCCGCTTTTTGAAGCAGCAGGTCTCCGGTGCGATGGCCCAGTTGATCGTTAACTATTTTAAAATTGTCCAGATCGAGATATGCCAGGGTAAAAAGACGATTGTACCGCCGGGCCCGGATTTTTTCTGAATCCACTGCCTCGTAAAAAGAGCGCAGGTTGGCTGACTTTGTCAAATGATCGGTACGGGCAATGGTGCGTTCACGATCGAGCGATTTTCTTAATTCGGATAGTAAAAGAGCAACAGTGATGAACACACCGAATCTGACCAGTCCATTCCAATAGGGAATAAAGGACTGGGAATAGACATGCCTGGCCAGAAGGTCGGCTTCAACCCAGGTTATGGTGCTAAAAATAGAAATCAGAATGCCGCCCCACCGGCCGGCGTTCCAGGTGGCCCAGATAACCGGGATCAGGTAAAAAATAGAAAAGCTGTATTCGTAACCGCTTTCATAATCGATAACCCCGATCAGAAATACCAGAATAAGTGAAATTGTCCAGATTAATAAAAGGTTTTTCGTCTTTGCTTCCAGATACTTAATCATTTGGCCCTGCATTTAATCAATACTGAAAATACAAAAATTTAAAGGGCAAGATATCTCGGACAATTCGAGATGGTTGATCATATCCACTTCTTTCTTCTAAAATAAAATAGCATTCCAATGAAAACACTGATCATCACCAGCAATAATACCGGATAACTCCAGTGCCATTTTAGTTCCGGCATAAACTCAAAATTCATTCCATATATCCCGGCCAGAAAAGTTAAGGGGATAAAAATGGTAGCAATGATAGTCAGAACTTTCATCACCTCATTCATCCGGTTGCTGACGCTGGAAAGGTAAATGTCGAGTATTCCGGAAACCATATCCCGGAAGGTCTCTACTGTATCGATTACCTGAATCGTATGGTCGTGAAGATCCCGTAAATAGGGACTGGTTGCTTCCTTAATCAGGTTCGTTTCATCCCTGGTTAAACTGCTGATCACTTCGCGGAGCGGCCAGGTGGATTTACGGAGAAAGATCAACTCCCGTTTCATACTTTGTATTTTTTGAACCAGGGTATGATCTGGATTTTCCAAGACATTTCCCTCAAGATATTCAATCTGTTCTCCGATCAGCTCAAGCACCAGAAAGTAGTTATCAATCAGGATATCGATAAGGGCATAGGTCAGGTAGTCCGGCCCGACTTTGCGAATTCTTCCCTTGCTATTTTCAATACGTTCTCGTACTGGATTAAAAACATCTCCTTCCCGCTCCTGAAAGGTAATCACATAATTTTCAGCCAGAATTAAACTGATCTGCTCAGCATTAATCTCTTGCTTTTCAGAATCATAAGAAAGCATTTTCATTACAATAAAAATATAATCATCGGCGATTTCAACTTTCGGACGCTGATCGGTATTCAGGATATCTTCCAGAATAAGCGGATGGATGTTATAGCGGGATCCGATCTTTTCCAGAATCTCAATATCGTGTAACCCGGTTACATTCAGCCAGGTAACTGTTGGTGTGTCCTTGAAGGGAAAAGCTTCTTCGACCTCCTTCAGTTCCCGCTTTTCAATTTTATCCTGGTCGTAATCAATTACCGAAAGCTTAACCTGCTCAACTTTTTTCTCGCCAACATGGACCATACTTCCGGGCGGGAGACCGGTTTTTTTCGAGCGCTTCCGCATAAATTTATTAATAAAAAGACTGCTTCCGTTTTTTAGGGGTATCTTTAATTGCATGATCAATCACTCCTGTCCTTTTCAGATTGTTTTAATTCCTGTCTTTCCCGGTATAACTGACCGATCTCCGCCCCAACAATGAAAATAAAAGATGAATAATAAATCCAGAATGCCAAAATCACCAGGAATACATAAGCGCCATAAACCCTGGAGAGCGTTGCTGCATGGGTAATGTAATAACCAAACAGTTCCTTGGCAATACTCCAGAGCAGACTGGCCCAAAAGGCACTGAATGCGATTACTTTGAAGGGTAATTTTGTATATGGTATCAGATAATAGATTAATCCGAACATGACAAAGATAAGAATGAAGGAAATAAATGAAACTGCAATTGATATCAAGTAACTGATAATCTCACTTAGATGAATCAGGTTAAAAAGTTGAAATTTATCAGCAAAATTAACCATGATTCCCAGGAGCGGCAAAATACTCATTAGAAGCAAGAAAAAGGCAATCACCAGAAGAACCATTCCCAGGTCACGCAGCTTACCGATAAGCACATTCCGGGTTTCTTTCACCTCATATACGGCATTCAGAATGGTTCGCATACTGCTGAATAGTCCGCTTGCCGCAAAAAACAATCCAAGGATGCCAATTGTACCGGAAATTGTTTTAAAGACTTTAAATTCATTAATGCGCTGGAAAATGATATCCTTGATGTAATTCGCGGTTTTATGGTAGGGTATTAAGGTATCAATCAGTTTGGTGATTTGGTCGGTAACTCCGGGAATAGCCAGTAATACCCCGATAAAAGAAAAGATGATCAGAATCATGGGGAGAATACAGGTAAACAGGGAAAATGCCAATCCGCCACTGATTAAAAATGCATTGTAATCGTCAATTTTATGGTAGAGGCCTTTGCTGTAATATTTGAGCATC
>CAYVKM010000072.1:0-18993 GCA_964452045.1 uncultured Calditrichaceae bacterium | reverse complement strand
TCGGTACGGAAGACTTTGGATTCCGCCCATTTCTTCTGCCACTTTTTCTCAATTTTCTTAAATGGATATCCCATTTAACATACTCCCGCGCTCGTCACTCTTAAAACGTATTTTCTTTTGACCATATCCCATTTTTCATTTGGCTCAAAAATTATTATTATTTTGGTTTTTCTGCAAGCACATAATAATTCAAGCTGAATGCTCACTCTTCGCTAAAAACATTAAAAATTTTATTAAAAATCCCAGCCATAACCAAAAACTATTGTATTTTAAATCAGACAATATTATTTTAAAAATGCTCAACTCTAAGATATAAAATTGTGTATCGGATAGTTCTTATTGGGAGCAATTACAGCCAGCTAATTATAACTAAGTGAACTGAGAGCTATATGGCTTTAGGATTGGTAAACTTCAATTAGTGTGATCTAATAACTTAAGATATCGACAGCGGGCTAAGAGAAGCAAATCTATTAAAAATGAAATTTGATACCAATTCAAATAGGGACTTCATAACAGAATTATTAATTGATGCGATGTATTATCTTACTGCCCAACAGAATTATGAAAATGCAAAATCATGTATAAAGAAAATAAAAGCTGCAGAAAACAGGCTGCATAAACTTCAATCGAAATTTGACAACATCACGGAAAAATATGAAAATGATTTTGCTTCAGAATATAAGAAACTAGAGCCCATCTGTATTCAAATGGAAGACGCTGAATATGAAATTGGCGCTGCATATGGCTTCCAGATTCAACATATTGCGTCAATACATATTTTATGCTCTGCATCACTTGAAGCATATATAAACTTTCAAGGTCAAAAATTGCTAAAAGGAAAACACTGGGAAAACTTTGAACCAATGACATTAGAAACTAAGTGGCTTTTTTTACCTCGATTAGTTGGAGCAGTTGGTTTTGATCCTGGAAAAAATCCCTTTCAAAAATTCTCGAAGATGATCAGATATCGAAACCAATTAGTGCATTACAAAAGAAAAAAAGAAAAGTGGAAAAGTCCTGGAATTCCAGAATTTGTTAAAAAACTTGGATTAACATTTGAATGTGCTGGAGATTCTCTATCGGCTGTAAAAGAAATGATACTATTTTTTTGCGATTCATTTGGGGAGGAAAAACCTTATTGGCTAAAAAAACACTTTAAAAAGCTTCCTAAAGGCATATCCACAAACTTTTTCAATATCACAATAGCAAAGCATCATATCACCGATAACAAGGACTATAGCGGACTCTAATCGCGCCACTGAGCCCGAGTATTTTGAATAAAGGAGGAATTATGATTAGATCTAAAGTATTGGTATTAAGAACTATCGGTGGAAATATAGATAATTATAATCCTCGACAAATGTCGCATGATCATATATGGGATGTCATGAATAATGGAGAATTTGGAATTGCTGACTACTATCACAATAATGATCTTTCCAAGGATTACGATATATATAATCAAATAGTGCAATGCAATCATGATAGAGAACCAGATTGGGAGTTGGATGATATCTCATTTATCATTGGCATATATGCAGCAAAATATTACAAAAGATTTTCGGCTCCATCAAACTATAACAATATTGATTTATTTCCTTCAATACTTTATCCATATCGAGATGATGAAATCGATTTCATAAGAAAAGATCAAAGAGGTGGAAAGGGTGTTGATATTGCTTTTCAGTTTTATAAGAAGATAAATTCAGTGAAATCTTTAGAATTGGATTCAATTATATTGGACATTAAAAGGTTGGAATTTGAGAATAAGGTATTACCTGGCGAATACCCTGCTTTATGTTTTACAATTGAACTTCAAGAATTTTTGAATTCTATTTTAAAAAATAACCTTACTTTAGTATTAACGTGAAATCATGGTATGTGGCCTTCATTAAATACAAATTAATAAAATGAACGAATTTGAATCTTACCAAAGTTATCTTCAATTCCAACATGCAGTAAGAAGAAAAAATCGATATATCCATAATGATGAAGTTAAAAATTTTCTCCAAGCTGTATTAGAAACCAGTAAATCAAAAATTGAAGAGCTCAATGAAGGAATAATATTCTGGCGATCACAGTCAGGTCATTATTGGGAACCTTTCTATTTAAATGGTGAATATCTTTGTGATGCTCCATGTCCTTTTCATCCTGAAAGGATGAAACCTTTGCAAAATTCAGCTTTTGAAGGAAGGGCAAATCCTCAAGGCATTACATATCTTTATCTTTCGACAGATATGAACACAGCAATGGCTGAAATTAGACCATGGATAGGTTCATATATTTCATTGGCACAATTTAAGTTATCAAAGAATATTAAGATTATAAATTGTACATCTGAAGAGAAGGAATATAAAGATTATATTGAAGAACCCAATCCAAAAGTGAGAGAGATTGCTGTGTGGGGAGACATAGATAGGGCTTTCTCTACGCCTGTTACTCCGAATGAAAGTACTGCTGATTATGTTCCTACACAGATAATAGCTGAACTTTTTAAAAATAGTGGTTTTGATGGAATTGCGTATAGAAGTTCATTAGGTGAAGGACATAATATAGTACTTTTTGATTTAGATTCAGCAGATTTTATTAATTGTACTTTATATAAAACAGAAAAAGTATCTTTCAAATTTATCCCATATAGTGATACGTACATTAGATCAAGATATTATAAAAAATAGAATCCAAAAACGCGGTTCACCTGTTTGTTTCACGCCTTATTCCGGGCCTTTATCTAAATTCATCCATTTATAAGTCTATTCATTTATTTGCCTCACCATACTCGTATACACGACAGTCCAGGAATATTATATTTATCCGTTTCTTAATTGCATTATCTTTAATATTGAGTAGTATCCTAATTTGATTTTTTAACCGGTTTAATTTAGGAACATTTAATTCAATGCACTATAAGCAACTCATCTATTAAGAAATTTAATTAAAACTGTTCTACTAAATATGGCTATCTGGAAATTTATGCTAATTTCTTCGCAATATTTTCGTAATTGAAAATTTTTGAGAAAAATCTTGAGTAATATAATATATTGATTTTTATTGAGTCGGGGCGAGAGGATTCAAACCTCCGGCCTCCTGATCCTCTATCAAAACAGCGATCAATTTAAGCCAATAACTTCAAATTTTCTCCCTTACACAAGCCATCCATTCCTTGCATTGTAATTTCAACAGATTTAATTAAAATCTGCTTTACTCCAAATACTTTTTAATTATTAGCTGAACCAAAAACTCATTAAGTCTTTTACAGTAACTAAGTTTATTCAGTGCTTACTAAATAAATATCATACTGGTTATTACCAGTATTTACAAATATTGTGTCAGAATATGTCAAAAAGAGGTAATGATTCGCATAAATTATCTGTTGACCAAGCTCTATATTTAATAATTCATAATAACCATTACTATGGGAAAAAACAGTCTTATTTTCTATTGAAACTTGGGCATCAACAACTGTGTTGTTTGTGCCTTCTTCAAAAACATACCCAAATACTCTTCCAAGAATCCTTTCTAATTTTATGTTTTTTGTGTTTGTCCCCACATAGACACGCATTAAATCCGAATAATTATAGTAACCATTTAATTCTGCTGTAAAAAGTCTCGGATAACCAGTTGGGACATCATTTAATTCAAAGTACCCATTCGTTGTAGTAGTAGTACTGATGTTATCAATTTCCACAGCTACACCCGAAAGCTTCTCATCTGTTACAGAATCTGAAACGTAGCCACTCACTATCCCGGTTTCAAGAGATACAGTAATTGTTTTAGTTCTTGATGAAGTTGCCTTACTATCGTTCACAATGCATGTAATTTCATAATCTCCTGCTTTATCTGGGGCATGCCAGGTTATAGGATTTCCAATCCCGGAATTCAAAAATGTTCCGTCTGTAGCAGACCAACTATATGTAAGACTATCGCCGTCGGCATCCGTAGCAATCGCATTGCAAATAACATCATTTCCAGTTGCAGGTCCTATCGGACTTATAATAATTTCTTCAATAATCGGAGGATTGTTTTGAGATTCAGTCGGACTCTTACTATCTTCACCACACAGAACAAATATCAGGGAAATCATCAAAGAAATAAAATATTTCTTTTTCATAAAAAATCCCTTATTGTTTTGAGCCACTTTTATTTAGTTGCTAAAAACACCACCTATATCGATATAATAAATATAGACAACCATAAATCAATAAAACAAGGCAATTCAGATAAATATCCCTTTTTTGATATATTAAAAAACTACAGGATCGACCTAAATTCATCAAAATGATTTATACGATAAAATATATTATTAGAACTGATATTGCGTGGAGGGTCTCATTAATTTCATCAAAAATGGTATGGCTTTACATATCAAATTTGGATTGGTTAGAATCCTTTAGTATCTCCAGAATCTCATAAGCGGCTTCACGCGCATCTATTACGATGCTATCTGAAAAAGCTATTTTACTCCCATTGGTATCGAGAAACTGAATTATGGCATGCGCCAACATTTCCTTAGAATCTGGGTAAGGCATCTCAATCATCCAATTTACTAATGCCGATATCCATGCGTCTTCAGGTTTAAGCTTAAGGTTATTGATATATTCTATTGCTTTTCGAGCTACTTGACCTTTATCACCAGGATCTAAACGAGTAGAACTTACCCACTTCCTTGTAATATTTCCAAATTTTAATTGAATTTTTAAAAGTCTGAACATGTTCTATGCCGATTCAATCTGTTGAATTTCCAAGAGTAATTGATTTTATTCAGTCGGGGCGAGAGGATTCGAACCTCCGACCTCCTGGTCCCGAACCAGGCGCGCTAACCAGACTGCGCTACGCCCCGTGAAAACAAGGCCTTAATATAGATAATAGACCCTGGCATTTCAACAATAAACATAAAATTCAATTATCTGAAAAATCCCGATTTTCTAACACTTTTACGCAAATCGGTTCCTGAGAAATTTCTTTTAAAAGAATTTTTTTATTCCTATAATGAATACCGGATATGGCAAATGAATAACAGATATTATTTGACCTAAATCTCAGGATCCCCTATGAAACTGAAATTGCACTGGCAGATATTTATCGGCCTGGCTCTTGGTGTTTTTATCGGCTTTCTTTCCCGCACCTTACATTTTGAAAATTTTGTTATCGAAGATATGTCGGTCATCGGTACAATCTTTCTCCGTGCTCTGCGCATGATTATTGTCCCGCTGATTGTTTCCTCCATCATCTCGGGAGTGACCAGCATTGGTTCGGCGGAAAGTTTTGGCCGGTTAAGTTTGAAAACCATCATTTACTATGTTTCCACCAGTCTGCTGGCCATCGTAACCGGTCTGGTTCTGGTTAATCTGGTTCAACCGGGCGTGGGTGCAAAACTGGGTTTACAGGCTATGCCATCGGAACTCTCGGCCAATGTGGAAAAATTGGGGGATACCTTACTGGGGATTATTCCCACCAATCCGCTGGAGGCGATGGTTCGGGGAGATATGCTGCCGATCATTTTTTTCTCGCTGCTTTTCGGATTCTTCATTACCCGGACGCCTGATCCCTACCGGAAACATCTCACTGATTTTTTCCAGGGTGTGTTCGAGGTGATGATGCGCCTGACCCATTTTATTATCAGATTTACCCCGCTGGGGGTACTTGCCCTGATCGGGAAAATAGTTGCCCAGACCGGCTTTGATGTTTTTTTGCCTCTGGGAAGTTATATGTTTGTGGTGGTTGCCGGTCTTTTTATCCATGCCACCATCACCCTTCCGGTTTTGCTTACCTTCATCGGCGGTGTGAAACCGGTGCTGCACTTCAAAGCGATGTCTGCCGCACTGATGACCGCCTTCAGCACGGCGTCCTCTTCTGCCACCCTTCCCCTGACCATGGATGCCATGGAGAATAATGCCGGGGTATCGAACAAGATCTCCAGTTTTGTCTTGCCCCTTGGCGCAACCATCAATATGGACGGCACAGCCCTGTACGAATGCGTCGCCGCCATGTTTATCGCCCAGGTGTACGGATTTGACCTGTCTTTCTTTCAACAATTTATTGTGGTTCTTACTGCCTTATTAGCCAGTATTGGTGCGGCGGGTATACCCATGGCCGGTCTGGTAATGATCACTATTATTCTGAGGGCAGTTGGTTTACCACTGGAAGGCGTTGGATTAATTTTAGCCGTTGATCGCATCCTGGACATGATGCGGACCTCGGTGAACGTGTGGAGTGACAGCTGCGGTACGGTCATTATCGCCAAGACCGAAGGTGAAACGGAGCTTAAAGTACTCAGATCACCAGCAAAGTAATTCAACATTTAAATTCATTACCAAATAAATAAATTTCTTTAATTAGTGCCCTAGTTCTGAATCGACGGAGTATGTCAGGGCAAACAAAGCTCTTGTCTGGCTACCATGTTTAATGCAGGCAATTACTGTACTGTTTATTTTAAAAAATAAGTAATTCGACATTCAGGGAAAACAGATGAAATTCAGGCGAATGGAACGAGCAAAATTCTTCCTGTTTGAATCCGCCGGCTGGCGGATGAGTTGAAGAATTTTGAGTGTAATGAGCCGTTTAATTTCACTGTTTTTCCTGTAAGTCTTGATTTTTTAGTTCTTTTTTATCAAGAAAAAAGAACCTTGACTTTTTGACTGGCCAAAAAGTAACAAAAAGCCCTGGCGAAATTAAACTCGCTTAAGATACAAAGAACAACGAAATTTGATTGCTCGAACAGTAATTTCGCCTTTTTTAGCTTCGCCAAAATGAAGTCCCAAAATAGTCAATCAGATTTCTGACCAGCCAGAACAACATCTGATACTGCAATTAAAAGATTTAACCGGAGAGTAATGGCTGCAGGCATGGAATGACATTTAAATCATTTTTTAGGGGCAAAGTAAATGATTATATGTGAATATTGCAGGATCTGATTTTCTGAATTATTTCAAACGATCTATGGCTGCGGCAATCTTAAAATCGAGATCGGTTAAACCGCCGGCATCATGGGTGGAAAACTTCAACTCCACTTTATTGTAGACGTTAAACAGTTCGGGATGATGATCCTGTTCATTAGCCAGATCCGCTACTTTATTGATAAACTTCATGGCTTCCTTAAAATCCGAAAACTCCCAGCTTTTCTTTATCGCATCCCCTTCGAGAGACCAATTTTTAAGTGTTTTTATTTTTTGTTCAATTTCATTTCTGGATAATTTCTGCATAAGTCTTCTCCCATCTGTTTTAAGTTCATCGGTTTGTTTGTCTATTTCTACAAGGATAACCGGGCATTGTTCCTGAGGGTTATTTCGGGTAGTTATCCAGAAAAAAAGAAATATCCCCAAACCCTTAAAAGCCCACGACCACTTTTCTTTGAACCTTGTTTTGGAAAAAGTTCTCATTATATTTTATGAAAATCTGTTGCGCAAATAAAAATCCAAGGAGAATGCATGAGTGTGGAACTGTTATCACGCATCCAATTTGCTTTTACCGTAGGATTCCATTATATCTTCCCTCCGCTGAGTATTGGCCTAGGTGTACTGCTGGTAATCATGGAAGGGCTTTATCTAAAAACCAAAAATAAAATGTATCACGAGATGACTCGTTTCTGGGTCAAAATCTTTGCCCTGACTTTTGCAGTGGGTGTGGCCAGTGGGATTGTGATGGAATTTGAATTCGGCACCAACTGGGCCTCCTACTCCCGTTACGTGGGAGATATTTTTGGCAGTGCCCTGGCAGCAGAGGGTATCTTTGCTTTCTTCCTGGAATCCGGATTTCTGGCCATCCTGGTATTCGGCTGGAACAAGGTTGGTCCCAAAATGCACTTTTTCTCCACCGTTATGGTTTCCCTGGGATCGATGTTCAGCGCGGTCTGGATTGTAATTGCCAATTCCTGGCAGCAAACACCGGCCGGTTATCATATCGTGGGAACAGGATTATCGGCCCGGGCGGAGATAACCGATTTCTGGGCCATGGTTTTCAACCCATCTTCCATGGAAAGATTAGCCCATGTGCTGGGTGGGGCCTGGCTGGCCGGTGCTTTTCTGGTCATCAGCGTCAGTGCTTATTACATCTTAAAAAACCGCCATCTCGATTTTGCCAAAGCTTCCCTGAAAATAGGATTGATTTTTGCCCTGGTTGCCTCCCTCTACCAATTGACCACCGGTCATCAGAGCGCAGTGGGGGTAAGTAAAAACCAACCGGCTAAATTAGCGGCATTTGAAGCGCATTACGATTCCTCCCAACCAGCTGGCATGTATCTGTTTGGCTGGGTAGATGAAAAAAATGAAAAGGTTAAAGGCGGATTGAGCATACCGGGACTATTAAGTTTCCTGGTTCACTGGGATGCCACCAGACCGGTCACCGGACTGGATCATTTTGTGCTGGCGGACCGCCCTCCAATCAACTTTGTTTTCCAGACCTACCACTTTATGGTGGCTATCGGCATGCTGCTGATTCTGATCAGTATACTGGGAATAATTTTTCTCTGGCGGGGTACGCTTTTGCAGAAACGATGGCTGCTGTTCATCATGGTCTTTTCGGTTCTCGGACCCCAGTTGGCCAATCAGTTGGGCTGGTTTTCGGCGGAAGTCGGGCGGCAACCCTGGATCGTTTACGGATTGATGCGTACCGCCGATGGACTCTCCAAAGCAGTTTCGGCGGATCAAACCATTTTTTCACTTACTTTATTCATTCTCATTTACGCATTACTGTTTATCCTCTTTCTCTTCCTGTTGGATCAGAAAATAAAACATGGTCCGGAGGAAGTTGAGGACAGCGCTTCTACCTACGAGCATCAGCGGCAGAGTGTGGACAGCATTCCGCTGGGTAAACAATCTAAATCCGAGTAATTGACCAAAGTTCAGCATCACTGAAGAGGAGAAAACATGGAATATACGTTGGATTTAAATACAGTCTGGTTCATTCTGATTGGCGTTCTTCTGGCCGGTTACGCTATTCTTGACGGCTTTGATCTGGGGGTTGGCGCGCTGCATTTATTCACCAAAACCGATACCGAAAGACGGATCATGTTAAACTCCATCGGACCGGTGTGGGACGGAAACGAAGTATGGTTGGTGACCGGTGGCGGGGCATTGTTCGCGGCATTCCCCCATGTCTATGCCACAGTATTCTCCGGGTTCTATACCGCTTTTATGCTCTTGCTGGTGGTTCTTATCTTTCGGGCAGTGTCCATAGAATTTCGCAGCAAACGGGAAAGTACCCGCTGGCGACATGGCTGGGATTATGCTTTTAGCATCTCCAGTATTTTTATTGCTTTTTTAGCCGGCGTGGCTCTGGGAAATATTATTCAGGGGGTACCGCTGGCAGTGGATAAGGAATTCATCGGAAATTTCTGGACACTTATTAATCCCTATGCCATCGGGGTCGGGATAACTACCGTTGCCCTTTTTATGATGCATGGCGCCATTTATGTGGTGATGAAGACCGAGGGTGAGATGCACGATAAAATCAGAACCTGGGTGAATAATACCATCATCTTTTTTGTGATAAGTTATGCGACCATTACCATGGCTACTTTAATTTTCCAACCGCATATGGTTGCTCATTTCAAGGATTTTCCGCTGGCATTTGTCATCGCTATCCTCAATATGCTGGCTATCGCCAACATCCCCCGCGAAATTCATAAAGGCCGGGACTTCCGGGCCTTCCTCTCCTCCTGTGCCAGCATCGCCGCGCTGATGGCTTTATTCGCCATCGGGATTTTTCCCAATCTGGTCCTTTCCCATCCAAACCCGGAATTCAGTCTGAATATCTACAATGCCGCTTCCTCGGCAAAAACCTTAAAGATCATGCTGATAATTGCTATCATCGGTATTCCTTTTGTCCTGACTTATACGATCAGCATTTACTGGATCTTCCGGGGAAAGGTAAAACTGGATGCAACCAGCTATTAATAAAAAAACATAAATTAATGAACAAATCGATAAATATCTTTTGGTTCCGGCGGGATCTTCGCTTAACCGATAATACCGCCCTTTTTGAAGCACTCCAGGGAAAATACCCGGTACTTCCGGTTTTTATATTCGATGAGAATATTCTTGATAAATTGAAGGATAAATCCGATCCCCGGATAACTTTTATCTACGATCAGTTAAAAGAAATAGATCAGGAGTTGCGTTCCCGAAAGAGTGGACTATTGATCGAAAAAGGAGATCCGGGCGAGATATTTCGAAAATTATTGCAAGAGTATACCATTGGGGCAGTTTATACCAACCGGGATTATGAACCGTCTGCCACCGAACGGGACCGGCAGATTGAGAAATTATTGAGTGAACAAAAAATTCCATTCCATACCTTCAAGGATCAGGTGATCTTTGAAAAGGATGAAATCAAAAAGGACGACGTCGATCCCTATATCGTCTATACCCCTTACAAGAACAAGTGGCTGGATACCTTCCAGGATTCGCAGGTTGCCCGGAAATCCAGCGAAAAGCATTTCCAAAATTTATATCAGGGACAAATAAAAGCATTTCCGGAATTGAGCGATATAGGTTTTCGTCGCAGTAAACTTGATTTTCCGCTAAAATCAATTAAGATGGATGTGATAAAGAACTACCATAAAACCAGGGATTTTCCCGGACAGGATGGCACCAGTCGGTTGGGTATTCATTTGCGCTTTGGTACGATCAGTCTTCGGGAATTGATCAGTCAGATCAAGAATGTGAATGAAACATTCCTGAGTGAATTGATCTGGCGGGAATTTTTTATGATGATCCTTTATCATTTTCCGGAAACGACGAACAACGCCTTTCGAAAGGCCTATGACCGGATTCCCTGGCGGGAGGCGGAACAGGATCTTCAGAGATGGTGCCAGGGGAATACCGGCTTCCCCATGATTGATGCCGGAATGCGGGAATTGAATGCGACAGGTTATATGCATAACCGGGTGCGCATGATTACGGCCAACTTCCTGACCAAACTGCTGTTCATTGACTGGCGCAAGGGTGAGCAATATTTTGCGGAAAAGCTGCTGGACTATGAGCAGGCCGCCAATGTGGGTAACTGGCAGTGGTCTGCCGGGAGTGGCTGCGATGCGGCTCCTTACTTCCGGATATTTAATCCGGAGACCCAGATTAAAAAATTTGATCCGGATCTGAAATACATCAAAAAATGGATTCCGGAATACGACACCGATAAATATCCCAAACCAATGATTGACTATAAATATGCCCGGGAGCGGGCACTCTCGGTTTATCAGCAAACTTTAAAGTCGGATTGATTTCAACGATCGCATGTTTCCTGCATTTTTCCATTTATTTCTTTATCATATGCATCTCCATATGAATCCAGGATCAGGCAGCATTCTCCTCAACCAGACTTTTACCCATTGAATAACTTTTCATTCAATCTTCATAAGCATTCGTAACTTTATTAAGGCTGAGCAATCTAATTGAGCGATGAGCCAGAAAATAGAACACCGGTGATGAAAAACATGATAAATATTTTATTTCTCAAAAATAATTCTTGACATCAGGAAATCAGTGGGGTATATTTATATCGCTCATAACGCTCATATGCAAAAAGGAGAAAAAATGTCGCAAGACTTAAAAAATAGAGTATGGATTTATTCGCAGACCAACCTGCCGACCAGATTTGGTCAGTTTAAAGTAATTGTTTTCCGGAATGATTTCGACGATAAAGAACATCTGGCAATTGTAAAGGGCAACATCGGAGATGGCAAAAACATACCGGTGCGAATGCATTCCGAATGTTTAACCAGCGAGGTGCTGGGTTCGTTGAAATGTGACTGCCGGGAACAGCTGGAAACTGCTCTGCAATATATAGCGGAAAAAGGACGAGGCATTGTATTGTACCTTCGCCAGGAGGGTCGTGGCATTGGCCTGGGTAATAAGATCCGCGCCTACTCCCTGCAGGAAGCCGGTTACGATACGGTAGAAGCAAATCATATCCTGGGATTCCCGGACGATTTGCGCCAGTATGATGTGGCGGCGGCCATGCTTCATCATCTGGGGGTTAGCTCGGTAAAGCTGCTTACCAATAATCCGAAAAAGATCCAGGGTGTGGAAGAATTTGGAATCGAGGTTGTTGAGCGGGTGCCCATTCAGATAAACCATAACCCGGTAAATAAATTTTACCTGATGACCAAGGCCAAAAAATCAGGACACATGCTCGAGTTTGAGGAGAAATATCCCCAGCTGCGGCTGCTGAAAAAGGTTTCCAATTAACCATACTGTATAATTTGTTGGGTTACAGGGGGAAAACAAGATTATCAGATAAACTCCCCACTCTAACAAATATTTCTTTCTTAAGAAGAATTCATATCTCCCGATAATCTAAAGCAGGAGTTCACTCTTAACCCACAAGGAGGTAAAATGAGAGTCCTGCTTTTCCTAACCCTAATCACCTTAATTCTATCATGTTCAGAACACCCCCTGATGTATGAGCCCCAAACCCGGGTACAGCAGGGTGTTCCTTCAGCCCAGATCGGGCCACAAATTGATACCCTGTTTACCAGTTGGAGGGAGTTTGAGAACTATAAGGATCCATATCCTCAACCCATATCCATTATAGAACGTCATTATAAAAATCAACTCGATAATGGTTTCTTTGGTCTACTGATAGGCCAGATGACATTCTTTTCAAATTACACCAAGGAAACTGAACAGTGGGCACAATATAAGAGTATTACTTTCTCATTTACCTTTGTGACGACTGGCATGTTTGATCGTTTCTACTTTATGATCCCTTTTTGGCACTTTGATGCCAAACAATGGCAATGGACATCTATTGCTTCAGAGGGTCACATATCTTTGGGGCCAAATGACTCTTCTCTAGTTTCCTACACCTTTTACCTGGATTCAATTCATCCGCCCTATACATACCGGGATCTAAATTGTATAGAAATAGGCTATTATAACTATTGGGGTCCCATGAGTGAGACGAATTGTAAATACTCTTCCTATGTATCGGAACTACTGGTTACGGCAGAGCGACGCTCACAGGAAGTATCGGGGAACGGAGAATAACCATGAGAACGCTTATTGTCATCATAGCCTTACTCGTCCTGTCCTGTGAAAAGCAACCCATGATGTTTGAGTCTGACACCAAGGTTGGCAAATCCGTACCAGCCGCCCAGATCGGGCCGCAGATTGATACTTTGTTCAGCAGTTGGAGGGATTTTGATAATTGGTACGAACACTCAGTTATTAACGAACTATACGCAAACCAGCTCGATAATGGATACTTTGGGATTGAACCCTTTGAGGGCTTTGGTGCATATAATTGGTTTACTCCAAAGAACAGATGGCTGGATGAGTATGAGAGTATCACTATCAACTTTACCTATATCATCTCCCCCAGCGCTTTGCTCATGGATTTTGTGATCGATTTTGGTATAGGCGATCCCAACGGAACTTCTACGACCATCATTTACTTTGGGTGGTATCCTCAATCGGCCGATACATTCAAGGTTTCATGTACAATCCCTATGGATACGATCCAAGTAATTACTAACTTCTATACATATCTAGATATAGATTACGTGGCAATAGGTTTTATGACCAACTTCTTAAATCGGGATGTTAAAGATCCTTATTCAGTTAATACCTATACCTCGTACCTGTCCGAATTGTTGATTACGGGAGTGCGGCGTCAAGACATTCCAGGGAAGGGAGAATAGCCATGAGGTTACTTACTATCGTCATATTAGCCCTACTTATCCTGTCCTGTGAAAAGCAACCCATGATGTTTGAACCTGACACCAAGGTTAGTCAATCTGTACCTGCCAGTCAGATCGGGCCACAGATCGATACTTTGTTTACCAGTTGGAGGGAATTTGCCAATGATCCATATCCTTCTTGTATGAGCATTCTAAACCGGCATTATAAGAATCAAATGGACAATGGACTATTTGGTCTACCTATGGGAACTCAAACATTCTTTTCAAATGTTACCAAGGACACCGAGAAGTGGGCGCAGTATAAGAGCCTCACCTTCTCTTTTACCTTTGTGACGACTGGTTTATTCGACCGACTTGGCTTTATGATCGATTTCTGGCACTATGAAGGCGGTGGTCAATGGAATTCAATCGCATACCCGGGTCATGCGTTCCTAGGTCCAAACGATTCCACCCTGATTTCTTACACATTTTACCTGGATTCCATTTGGACACAATATTACAGTTATAAGGATTTGAACTCAATGAGTATAACTTACTACAGCACCTTGATTTGGCCCAAGCAAGATACCAACCTCATATACTCCGCCTATGTATCGGAACTGTTGGTTACGGCGGATCGGCGTGAAGATACTCCAAATTAGTCCTTGACCTGCTGAATTTACTTCTGTAGACTTCGCCTGCGCATGGGGTATCCCACCCCTAAAAACTCCAACCCATGAGCAGAATGGCGGTGACTCCCATTTCTTTTCATAAAAAAATAGTCCGGTTTTAGCCGGACTAAATTTTAAGACAATCAAAAAATATTATGTATATCTGAATATCTTTAATAGTTATTCACATCCTCGAAGGACATTAACCGTCTCACCACAGCCGGACGATCAATTTTAACCGTATCAAATGCCCGCCCGCCCACAAATACTTTTGCATCGAACTCGCTGCTTAGCCGGCAAATCTCATCAAATTCCTGCTGCAGCATATCCGGATCGTCAACAATAGTACCGGAAACATAAACCCGGTTGGGATGAAAATTCTTAAAGACATTCTCAAGTTTCATTAATGGGGTATTCTGACCGGAATAATAGACCTTGTACCCTTTGAGTTCCAAAATATGTTCCACCATTTTCAGGGCCATGGAATGAAATTCATTGGAAAAGTTCATACACAGCGCCTTACCCACTTTTTTGCGGGGCAGACGGATAATTCCCTGCAGGCGAATAATGGCATCCAGCATTAACTGGGAGGAGATATGTTCCTCCGCTACGGATATTTTATCATCATACCACAGCTTGCCAATTTCGTGCAGCACCGGCGCCACAAGTTTATCGTATATCTGATATAAATGGTACTGTCCTAAATACAACCCGTTTAACACCTGCTGAACCCGTTCGATATTGGAAGACAACGCCTGATTGAGAACATACTGGGTAAGATAATTAAAATCCCCCTTCAGAATATGATTGCTGATTCGCAGATCAGTTTCAGTCTCAATCGGAAATAAATTTACCTTTTCGGTTTTCTTTTTATTGGTCTCCAGGAAAGTTGCCAGATGCTCCATCAGAAACTTTCTGTGCCCCCCGGCTGTTTTAATGCAACCCAACTTTCCTTCATCGGTCCACCTCTTAATAGTGGAAACATTTACCCCCAAAATCTTCGCCGCTTCCTGACTATTAAAATATTGTACACCTGCTTCCATTAATAATGCTCCTTTTTATATCACCGGTAAATATACAAAAATCGATCGTTCGTGTCAAGTAATATGAGCGTTATGAGCTGTATACTAAAATATTTGCTTGACATATGAAAAATAATGTGTTAAAATTAACTCGCTCATAAAGCTTTTAAAAGTAAAAAATTAAAAATGTTTTGTAACTATTTATGAACAGTGAACTCTAAAGGGTAGATATCAAACCAACATCAAAATAAGAACGAATATTTTATCATGGCATACGAATACATTCTCTTAAATATAATCATTTTGAGCGGTCCGCTCTTTTTAAGTTTCGATAGGAAGGTACAGTATTACCACCGCTGGAAATCCGCCTTTATGGCCATCTTTATCGTTCTTATCCCATTTACTATCTGGGATATGCTGGTGACCGGAAAACATTGGTGGTTTAATGAAAATCACACCCGCCCCTATCGTCTGGCCGGGCTGCCACCGGGAGAGTGGTTATTTTTTATTTCGGTACCTTTTGCCGTCCTGTTCGTCTGGGAAATCATCGATAAAAGAATGGGTAATCCAGTGAATCCCGCTTTAACCTCAATTAAATATGTCTTCATGGCTTTAGGGTTGCCGGGAATCGTTTTCCTGATTCTTGGTAAGGAATATACCGGATTAACCTTGTTAGCCTTGAGCATCGCAGGTTTGTTGGATTATCTTCTCCGGACAGAAGTTCTGGCCAGGAGAAGGATATTCCTCTTTTTGGGAATTCTAATGATTCTAACCCTGATATTTAATGGCTACCTGACCGCCCGGCCGATAGTGCTGTATGATTATGAATACCAGATGGACTGGCAGATCTTTACCATACCCATCGAAGATTTTGGTTATGGGCTCGCGCTCATCCTCTTAAACACCATTTTATTTGAAAAATTAAAGGGGGTCCGCCATGGCTAAATCAGTCACAGTAATCGGGGGCGGATTGGGTTCCTTGACCGGAGCCATACGTCTGGCGAAACTCGGCTTCCAGGTTAGCCTGTTCGAGAAAAATGCAAATCTGGGCGGCAAGATTAATGAATATCAGCAAGATGGTTACCGGTTTGATATGGGGCCCTCATTATTAACCATGCCTTTTGTACTGGATGAGTTTTTTCAGTCTATTGGTTACCGGACAAATCAGTTCCTGGATGTTATTCCATTAGAGCCGATTACCCGCTATTTTTTTCCCGATCAGAACAAATTGGACATTTTTACCGACCGGGACAAGATGGCCAAAGAACTCGATCTGGTATTTCCGGATCAGAAAGATGCCTATTTCCAGTTTTTACAATATGCAAAATCGATTTACGATACCGCGGCGGCTGTATTTCTCCATAGGCCAATCCATGAACTCCGCAAACTGGTGAATAAAGATATTTTCTTACCGCTATTACAAATTTATAAAATAGATCCCTTTCGTTCGGTTCATCAGGCAAATTCAGAATTTTTTTCTAATGAGGATTTACTTCAGCTTTTTGACCGCTATGCAACCTATAACGGCTCCAATCCGTACCGGGCACCGGCAACCCTGAATATTATTCCCTTTGTGGAGAATGTTTTAGGTGGATATTACCTGAAAGGCGGTATGTATCAACTGATTAAGGTGCTGGAAAAAATCGCCCATGAGCTGGGTTTGCAAATCTATAAATCAACAGAAGTCGAGAAAATAGTCCATGCCAAAGGGAAAGTCTATGGTATCCAGATAAACAAGAAAATTATCTATTCGGATTATGTATTGTGTGGGGCAGATGTCATCGAAACGCACAACCATCTGATTGACGGATATAACACCGTCCGGCAAAAGTTAAATCGGCTCGAGCCCTCATTATCGGGAATGGTTTTTCTGTGGAGTGTCAACAAGAAACACCCACAGCTTATCCATCATAATATTTTCTTTTCTGAAGACTATCAGAAGGAATTTAAACAGATTTTTGATGATTTACAGCCACCGGACGATCCGACAATTTATGTCTCCATAACCAGTAAATCTGACCCGCAACATGCCCCGGCTAATGGAGAAAACTGGTTTGTCCTGCTGAACATGCCATATCTCACCGAGCACCAGGACTGGTCTGCAGCCACAGAAAAGATGCGCCTGGCTGTATTTAATACTTTAAAGCGAAACGGGATTGACATTAAATCCGCCATAGAGATGGAAAAAGTAATAACCCCAACGGATTTTTATCAACTCTACGGAAGTAATCGGGGCAGTATCTATGGTATCTCTTCAAATTCCCGATTGACCGCTTTTAAGAGGCCGGCCAACCGGAGTCGGATTCTAAAAAATTTGTATTTTGCCGGTGGTTCGACCCATCCGGGTGGCGGTATTCCCCTGGTCATACTTTCGGGAAAGATGGCAGCTGAACTAATTGCCGAAGCAGAAGATCTATCGGTACCTAAAAGAATATCAACTATAAGAAATAACAAAAATTTACCTGACTATAAATATTCAACCATTTTGAAATAAAAAGTGAGAAGATAAAATGAAAAAGAAAATAATTATAATTGGTTCAGGATTTGGTGGATTATCCGTTGCTATCCGTTTGCAGGCACAGGGCTTTAATGTCAACATCTTCGAAAAAAATGAGATGGTGGGTGGGCATGCTTATCAGCTCAAAAAGAATGGCTACACCTTTGACATGGGCCCATCCCTGATAACCGCTCCGGATATTATTGATAATGTCTTCCGGAGTGCCGGAAAAAAGTTAACTGATTATCTGGATTTAACTTTTTTGGATCCCTTTTACCGGATCTACTTTCACGATGGGACTTACATTGATTACACCGGCGACTCCGAAAAAATGAAGCAGCAAATGGCACAGTTTAATTCCAAAGATGCTGAAAATTATGACAAGTTTATTGATAAGACTGAACAACTGTATAAAGCGGTTATTACCGACGGTTTGGGATCCCGACCATTTGATAAATGGGGAACGATGATTAATTTTCTTCCCAGGGCGCTCAAATTGAACGCGTTGCTTTCGGCCCACAGTTTTGCCGCTAAATATTTCAAAGATCCCCGTCATCGATTTACGTTCTCTTTCCATCCTCTGTTTATCGGTGGAAGTCCCTTCCGGGCACCAGCCGTTTACCAGATGATTCCTTTCCTGGAGAAAAAAGGTGGGGTTTCTTTTACTAAGGGTGGAATGTACAGTGTGGTTCGTGCTTTTGAACAGGTATTCAAGGAAATTGGCGGGAAAATATATACCAATTCCGAAGTCAGCGAAATTTTAATGCAAAATGATAAGGCCAGCGGCGTGGTTTCCGACCGAAAAACTTACCTGGCAGATGCGGTAATCTCCAATGCGGATTTTGCCCACACTTATGGCCAGTTGATCAAAGAAGAACATCGAAGCAAATGGACAAATAAGAAACTCTCCCGGGTCGGTTATTCGATGAGTGCCTTCCTGCTTTATATCGGAGTGAAAAAGCAATATCCAAAACTGTTGCATCATACCCTTATTCTTTCTGAAAGATATAAAGAACTGGTAAAGGATATATTCGATCGGAAAATCCTCCCTGACGATTTTTCCATGTATCTGCATGTGCCAACCCGTACCGACGCCTCCATGGCACCTGAGGGGAGTGAGAGTATGTATGTGTTGATCCCGGTGGCAAATGCAGATACATGGAAAAATCGTCAGGGAGGATTTTC
>CAYVKM010000071.1:0-19116 GCA_964452045.1 uncultured Calditrichaceae bacterium | reverse complement strand
CAAAAATGACCGCAAATACCCACAGGTGCCTCGAGTATGCTGAGAATAGCATGAGTATTGTAACTGCCCTGAATCCAATTATTGGTTATAGTAAAGCATCCGAAATTGCCAAAGAGTATCTCAAATCAAATAAAAGCATGAAAGAACTTATTCTGGAAAAGAAATTAATCTCTCCTCAGGAGATAGAGAAGATATTTGATTTAAGAAAAATGACCGAACCCGGTTTACCAGAAAAAATGGTAAAACCGTTTAGCACCTGAAACAAGTGTATAAATGTCTATCTTAAATTATGCTAAATATACTATTGGATTAACCACTGGCTTTCATTTGGTCTCGGAGCTGTCTGAGCAATAGTCCTATGGTAAATATCATTAAGATGGCCGAAAATTGTAGTAATTGACCTGGTTTATAGGAAATCCAGGTAAATGTATATCCAAAATATTGATTAATTCGCTCCCACAGTGCCAGTATTAGAAGGATGAAGGATATAGAAAAAAATACGCGATAAATTAAATATCCGAATTTATGATTCATTATTTTCTCCTTTTATTATTTTGTGCGAGGTATAACCAATACCTGATCGTGGATTTGGTTGCTAAGAAACTGAACCCGCACCATTCTGATGGTTTGTACACTATCCTCAAACCATAATTGTGCCCAATCCTTATATTGAGTATGGGTGGTGACAGCTACCAATTTTCCATATTCTGCGGGTATACCACTTAAATCTGAAAGAGCTACCTTTTCTAATTGACCCTCTGGGGCTGAAGCTGGGGACTCAACCTTTTTGCAGCTGGTAAATAAGAAAAATACCAGAATCAGAGCGGTAAATACGGTTGAAAGAATCCTCATAAATCCTCCTGTTTTTGGTTAAACAAATATAATCGATTAATGTTAAAGAATCAAATTTAGGTTCAGGCCTATTTTATTAATGCAATCATCTGTTAAATTTTACTAGGTTTTTTACTTTTTCCTATAATTTAACTTGTTTATTGAATCAAAATATAGTAATTTTTTCGCCATAAGTTTGTAGCAATCTTTATTGCAGTAAACTTGAAAAATTATTTACATCAATTGTGATGGTTTTTCAGGCCCAGCAGCATAAGTATTGTTACGTAAGTTTAATTTTAGTAAGAGGTAGTACCGTGGAAAAAGGTGTAGTAAAGTGGTTTAATGGTTCCAAGGGTTTCGGCTTTATCAGCCGTGAGGACGGAGAAGATGTTTTCGTCCATTATTCAGCTATCGAAGATAGTGGTGGATACCGCACGCTGGACGAGGGTCAAGCGGTGGAATTTGAAGTGACCCAGGGACCAAAAGGTTTGCAAGCCACGAATGTCCGCAAAGTCTGATGATATCAGCAGGAAAAACCCCGATCATTGATCGGGGTTTTTTATTATATAAAAATAGAAAATAAAAACTGATAATATACATTAGTAGAATTGGGAAAGTCGTGGGGGAGTGGTCAAAATATTTTATAGAACAACAAGTTAATTTCATACCTTCAATCCAAGAATAAATAGCAGGAATGTGCCATGAAAGTTATGTTACAAAAAAAATCCATGGTAGTTTTCATTTTTTGTTTTATGATAACCAGTTTTAACCAGCTCTATGCTCTTAATGAACAGGAGTATGAGTGGTTAAAGGATTTCTCCAAAACCATGCAAGGCCATTCCACCGAAACGCTACAGCTGTTCTTTCTATATCAGGATGATTATGCCAGTCTCATTTCTTTAAAAACAGCTATTGATGATGTAAAATATAAATCATTATGGATGGCGGACCTGCTGAATACCTACCTCAACAGCGATTGTGATTCTGAAAGATTATCTTTAACCAATACCATTCAAGCCCGAGTGCAGGACTTTCTGGAAAGACTGGATTCATCTTTTCGTCTGGTTAAACGATGTGCTACCCATGCCACTGAACCGGTGGTCCGGGATACTGCTCTCAACGTTGAGGTTGACCTGGAAAAATTTCAATTGGTGCTTCAGGCATTTTCCGATGACCTGGTCTTATCTGCTCCAACTCAATAAAATCGGTCAAGGCTCGACCATTGGTTCTGCAAATAGTTCCTCAGTCGGCATTGCATTATTCTACCATAAATATTCATAACAAAGCTCGATTTCTAAATCGTTTAACAGCATGACCAGGAAAGAAGTATTTTTAGAGAGGAGCCGGGAAGATTGAAAGTACTGGATCACTCCGAATCAAGGTCATCCCTGGTTTGATCCTGAAAACAAAGAAATAAAAGTTCCGCTTCGAAAACCCGGAATTATTCATTTTATTCCCCTTGAGGGAATGAAAACTTATAAAGAATTATGGGACTGTTCAAAGGAAATTGAGAGTAAATCCTGGGCCACACCTGAAATTTTGGGTAATGTCATCAGGTGTCTTTTGGCTATAGCCTCATCAACCGATCTCCTGGAATTTCTTGACTGAATTTCTTTTAATGTAATTATCAGAATTGACTGTTAAGGGAGCGGAAATAAAAATAGAAAATGATACTATTTATTTTTATAGTTTGGGATAAAGGTTTTTCCAATGTGCAAATTAATTATTATCCTAAATGCTAATTTCGTTTATGAAAGGGCCATTTTGGACGCAATAAATCAACTGCCAAGTCCGCAATCTCATCCACATTATCCTCACCAAAGGCGGATAATTGAACTGCATTCCCATTATCGCCAAACCGGATATTTTGGAAGATCGCCTTTTTCCGTTCACCCAAAACTACTATATAAACAGGTTCATCGTCATCATAATGTGCCAGAAGTAATCGTGCTTCTTTGACCGTCATTGTATACTCCTTCATTTTTTCTAAAATATTGTACCTGTTTATTATGAAGTTTTGATGAAAATGTTTAGAATAAAATTAAATCAGTAAACTGTTTTGCTCCGATTCTCAGTGGTGATTTTAATTCTTTTTTAACTGCCTCCAGGAAAAAAGATAATTTACGGGTGAATGTTTTTGCATTTTCGCCAATACTAATTTTAGATTTTAGCAAGTTAGAGAAAATTGAATTTATTGTTACCAATTCTCCAAATTTAATGTAACGTGACTAACCAACATATGGAAGGAGCCGTGCATGAAGGCAAAAACCAGTCTTTTTTGCGTAATAATTATTTTTACTCTTTTATTATCTTGGGGGATGACACAAACCGAAACAGTAAAGAAGAGTGATTCCAAACAGGATGTTGAAATAATCTTTCGGGTGAAATGGGATGGTAAAATAATACCGGGTATTACCCAAGTAAGTGGTTTAAAACAAACTTCTGAAGTTATCACTCATCGAAGTGGTGCCGATCCAAACCTTCAGCGCAGATCACCCGGGATAACACAATATGAACCAATTATCATCCAGCGACCACGCTCAGGTGACAAGGAATTCGAACGCTGGGCTAATAAAGTCTGGAATTTTGGTTCTGGATTAGGTTCTGAAGTATCATTGAAGGATTTCAGGAAGAACATCCGGATTGAACTGTGTACAAAGGAAGGGAAGGTTCTTCTGGCTTTTAATATCTATCGCTGCTGGCCTTCAGAATATGTTGCCTTAAGCGATTTGGGTGCTGAAAGCAAGGCGTTAGCTACGGAAAAGCTAGTGCTTCAGCATGAGGGTTGGGAACGCGATTATGCGGTAGAATGAACAAATATGATAACTGAATATTGGATTTAACTAAAAAGGAGACAACCATGTCAAAGAAATTATTACAAAAAGCAAGTCTGTTTTTTCTTGCCAGCTTATTTTTAGGATTTTCAATCAGTCAGGCAATTGATTTTGCGGTCAATACTCACCGGTTCGATCCCTATAAGCAATTTAAATTTCGGGTAAAATGGGATGGCAAATATGTTTCAGGTGTATTTCGGGTCAGTGGTTTGCACCGAAATACCAAGGTAATTAACCATAGGGAAGGTACCGAGCCAAGTATTTCCCGTAAGATGCCCGGCGAAACCGTATATGAACCGATTGTTCTGGAAAGAGGTCGTACTCATGACCTGGCTTTCGAGCAATGGGCCAATAGGGTGTGGAATTTTGGGGCCGGTTTGGGTAATGAAGTATCACTGAAAGATTTCCGCAAGGATATTATCATTGAATTGTTAAATGAAGCCGGGCAACTGGTGATGGCATGGAAGGTTTATCGTTGCTGGCCCTCTCACTATAGTCCGTTACAGGAATTTGATGCAAATAGCACCGGTATAGCGGTAGAAACCTTGGTGCTGGAAAACGAAGGCTGGGAACGCGATTATGAAGTAACCGAACCGGTTGAGCCGTCTTTCACCGAGCCCTAAGCATTTCTTTAGAGTGGTAGAAACACTTGCTAAATCTCTAGGAAAATAAAAAGTGGATAAATGCTGATAGTAAATTATCCTATAAATCTGCCTATAAATAGAAAGTGCTTTGACAAGATATCAGGGCACTTTCTATTCTGGTATAGTACTTCAAAAAGCATTATGTAAGGCCTGCCCTCCTTTCATTGAAATGATTGAGGTGGAAGACCAAATAAAAAATAAAAAAATTTTAATGATTGAGGGTTGCTAATTTCAAATTATTTTGTAAATTAAAATAAGAGTATTCCTGAAATATTTGGAGGTCAAATCATCGAAAATTTTGATTTGGGCTTTCTAATACACTTCTTTAGTATTTGCATTAATGACAACTTAGGTATTCAAAGACAGGCAGGCATTACAATGTGTTGCCTGTACCCCTGGTAACCGCTTTATCATTTTTAGTCAAAGGTAATTTGGGAAAATATCATGAAAAAATTAATTACAATTCTGCTCTTTTTTTCGATTTTTTCTTTTAATTGTGAGCAAAAGACCCAGACTTTTTATGTTCAGATTGAACAAACCGGATCAGCAAGATTAATGGATCGGCCAGATGCATTTAAGGGAATTGAATTGGATCGGATACCAATTAATGAAAAGCTAAAAGTATTAGACTCTCAAATTGAAAAGGCAAAACCGTATGATGTCACTTGGTTCAAAGTGGAGTATAATGGAAAAACTGGTTGGATAAGTCATTTTACTACCACCGGAAAGATGCTTAAAGAAAAAAAATACGTAATTACAGAAGAACAGGGAATGGTACCTCTTCGTGATAAAATAGGACAAGGTCATAAAACCTTAAGATATATTCCGGGTCATATTAAACTTGAACTTTTAAAAAGCATTCCAGACAGTTCGGGAGTGCTTGGAAAATTTTTATGGTACAAAGTAAAAGACGAATCGGTGATTGGTTATATATTGAGTCTGGAAACAACGGGTGAGGTATTGATTGAGATTAACTAAATGAATTGGGAATATTCCAAACATGTCCAATAAAAAAGAAATTACAATTGACGAAATCGTCATCTCAAATATGTTTTCAATTGACGTAATTGTGAATGTACTGGTATCAAAAGGAGTGGTCAATAAATAGGAGTTGATTGAGGAAATGCACTGGTTGAAACAAGACTATGAGGAAAGTGAGAATTAATTAAATTGAATGTCACTTGCAAATTTACCATTATTTAAAATTTTATTTAATCATGGAGTTTACTTTGTCAACACTAATGACATTACTAACAATAACAACTGCAATCCTATCAATTATTTTAGCAAGTCTAAAAATAAGTGAGTTTCGCAAAAATAAACCGATTTTAAGAATGACTTTTGTGTATCCAGGAATAATTTTTGAACAAGGTCAGCCCAAAGAAAAATGCTTTCTTTTAATCATTTCAAATGTGGGACAACGTCCAATTTTAATTCAGCAATTTTTTGGAATAACAAAAATTGGAGAACATTTTATCATAACATCTGATAATGATCCAACTTTTCAGTATCCAAAATCTTTAAAAGAAACGGAAACTCTGTTCTTAAAAGCCGATCTTGAAAAACTAAAAAATGAAAACTTGAAAGAGTTGGGTGTATATGATGGCTCTGGTAAAAAATGGAAATTAAATCGAAAACAAATAAAAGAAATTAATAGAAAGAGTATAGAATTAAGGAAGGACTAGTAATTATAAGGTTTAAAATGATATTTATTTGCTCCCAAAGGGGCGGAACACAAAAAGGGGAAATAATAATTTTACCAAAGTTTCATTTTTACATATTAATATTAACATAAAATTTGCCATTGTATAACTAAAAAAGTTATAGAAAAGTGTCTATTTTGTTACTACAATGTTACTTTAGATAAAAAAAGGAGCTTCCATGCTCCTATTTTTATTATACCTGCTGTTATTTATTCATTGCTCCGGAGGAGGGATACCCCCATCCCGCAGCTGCGGGATAACAGCCACCTATTACTCTTCTCAGTGAAACTTGTCTTGAATTATTGGCTCGATGATATCCCGTCGCTTCTGCTCTTTGATCTTCTTCTCCCATCTTCGGGCTTTACTCTGGTACGGGAATTCTTTTTAGAAAACGATTGTCCAGGGTCTTCCTCTTCTAGTCCATCCTTTTGGGGAGGAATTGTGATAGGTTACTCTTTTTTCAGGATTTTGAGAGATACCAATATAGAATTGATCAATTTGAGAGGAATAGAGAATGTATAGGAAACACTTTTTCATCTGATTAATAAAAAAGCCCCAACATCCTGTCAGGGCTAGATTTGCTCCGGAGGAGGGATTTGAACCCCCAGCCTAGTGGTTAACAGCCACCCGCTCTACCGTTGAGCTACTCCGGAATCAAATGCAAGGCTTAAAAAGCGCCACAAATTTAATAGTCCCGGACTACCTCCGCAAGTTTTTTTTCATAATTAAAAACCCACTTCTTGCGGCATAGTATCAAGTTCGTATCGGGCACGATCAGCAAATTTCCCATAGGTTTTCAGGAACACCAGTTTCAAAGCACCTACCGGTCCATTGCGATGTTTGCCGATGATAATTTCCACCATATTTTCTGTAGGTGTTTTATTATCATCATCAAAATTGGGGAGGTTATAGACTTCCGGACGGTAGACAAACATCACCACGTCGGCGTCCTGTTCAATGGCGCCGGATTCGCGTAAATCCGCCAGGGCGGGGCGTTTCCATTCCCGCATTTCCACAGCCCGGGACAATTGTGATAAGGCCAAAACCGGGATCTTAAGCTCCTTGGCTAAATTTTTGAGAGACCGCGAGATGTAGGATATTTCCTGCTGCCTACTATCCATTCCACGCGGCGCTTCCATTAACTGCATATAATCGACCACAATCATGCCTACCTTTTTCTCGGCGGCCATACGACGTGCTCTTGCCCTCAATTTTAAAATGTCCATGGCAGGTGTATCATCAATATAGATAGGTGCCTCAACCAGACGGCCAATCCGGCGAGACAGTTTAGGCCATTCCGCTTCTTTTAAACGGCCGGTACGCAGACGCTGGGAATCCACTTCTGCTTCAGAACAGAGAAGTCGCTGCACCAGCTGCTGATTGCTCATTTCAAGACTGAAGAAGCCCACCGGGATGTCATGGTCAACCGCAGCATTTCTCGCCAGATTTAAGGCGAATGCGGTTTTACCCATTGATGGCCGCCCGGCAAGTATCAGAAGGTCGGAACGCTGAAAACCTGCCAGGATATTGTCCAGATCTTTATAGCCGGATGGGACCCCGATAACACCTTCTTTAGATGTCTGGTGGAGTCTTTCCAGCTCATGAATGGTATCCATTATCAGCGGTTTTACCCACTCATAACTTTTCTGCCGGGTGATCTGGGAAATACCCAACACTTCACCTTCGGCAGTGTCCAGTAACTTTTCCGCATCATCGGATTCATCATAGGCAGATTTTATTATTCCGCTACAGGTCACAATCAATTGACGCAGGATTGACTTATCCCGGATAATATTAAGATGATATTCAATATTGGCAGAGGAGGGAACCATTGCCGCAAGTTCGGTGAGGTAATAAGTACCCCCGATATCCTCCAATTCATCCCGTTTTTTCAATTCGTCAGAAAGAGTAATAACATCTATGGGCTCGTTTTTTTCAAAAAGCGTCACCATTGCCAGGTAAATTTTACGGTGAGCCTCACGATAAAAAATTCTTTCATCAATGCTCTCAATAGCAATTCCCACCGCTTCCCGGTCCAACAGCATGGCCCCCAGCACGGACTTTTCCACCTCCAAAGCCTGTGGTGGGACCCGTGCACCCTTTTCCAGAAGATCTTCGCTCAAAACAATATCGTTTTTTTTCTTACCTCTTGCCATAATTCAAATCCAAAATTTATTCCGGTTTATTCAGTTTATTGTTATAGGTTTCTATAATGAATTTAAAATCTTCGATAGCCGCATCTAACAGGCTACCGTTCCGGAGTATTGCCGCCGTATGATATGTCACAATCATATCAACCCCCCGGTATTGCCAAATACGTCCACGCATCTGTTTGAGCGTATCGGTAGTATTTAATAAATTTTGGGCAGCAACCCGACCCAGCGCGACAATGATTTTGGGCTTTATTATCTCAATCTGCTTATACAGATAAGGAATACATGCCGCAATTTCTTCAGGCAGAGGATCGCGGTTGTTTGGTGGACGGCTCTTCAATATATTGGCGATAAATACATCTTCCCGCTTCAGATTTATTCTGGCCAGTAACTTATTCAACAGTTGGCCCGCTCGCCCGACAAAAGGTATCCCGGTACGATCTTCTTCCGCACCTGGCGCCTCGCCAATGAACATAATATCGGCATTCTCGTTGCCGTCTCCGAACACGAATTTTGTCCGAGTGGACCACAATGGGCAGTTCTTACAATCCTCGATTTTCTCCTTGAATGCCCAGAGGGGAGAATCGGATTTTCTAACCGGAGTTTCCTTCTCAGTGATTTTTAATGGTTTTGTTGGCATTTGTTCTTCCGCAATTTCCAGATTGGGCATTTCACCAATTAATTTGGAGATTCTGTCCTGATCAACAAAGATGTCTTCGCCATAAATATCGATACATTCCCTTAAGAAATTGGCAATTTTTTCGAATTTGTTTTCAGTCATACTAATCTATTTTTGTGAAATTCAATGGCCAAAATTTCCACAGGTGAGAGACAATTTAAGGAATTGCTTGATCATATCCAATGATCGAATAAGAGATTTTAAGATGACATCCGGTTGAAGCTCTTTACTGGTTGTTGAGCAAAAAATCAAAGATTCGGAAGGCAATATCCACTTTAGGCATCGTGTCAACCTTTTCACTACTTCCATTTTTATGGAAGAGAGTTACTTTATTGGTATCCGATCTGAAGCCGGCTTCTTTTTCCAGCGGATTATTCAGGACAATCATTTCCAGATTTTTCTGATCCATCTTTTTCCTGGCCTGGTTTTCGGGATCATCTGTCTCTACGGCAAAACCGATAAGCTGTTGCTGATTCTGCTTATGCTCACCCGCATATTTCAATATGTCGGTGGTCCTTTGCAAAGTTATGCTCAAGTCACCTTCCTGTTTTTTAATTTTGCCTTTTTGAAATTTGCGGGGTGTATAATCGGCTATTGCTGCTGCACTTACATAGATATCGGTTGTGGGAAACTCTTCTTGTACGACTTTAAACATTTCTAATGCTGTTTTGACACCAATCAACCTAATGTCAACAGGAGCCGGAACATCCGATGGACCAAGAACCAGGGTTACTTCTGCACCGCGGGCAAATGCTTCCCAGGCGAGTGCATATCCCATTTTCCCCGAAGATTGGTTGGTAAAAATTCTCACCAGATCAAGCGGTTCCTCGGTTCGGCCTGCAGTTACCAAAACTTTTTTTCCTTTTAGGCTGGCAGAGTCCGGATGAATTGCCCGGTAAAGATATTGGATGAGATGGTTCAGTTCAGCCAATCTGCCTTTGCCACTGTAACCCTCCGCCAGGAATCCCTCTCCCGGCTGGCATATGAGGTAGCCCAGAGATTGCAGATAGTCCAGATTACGCTGGTTTACCGGATTTTGCCACATATGCACATTCATAGCAGGTGCAATCACTATCGGAGAATGAACCGCGGCCATTATTGTAGTCAGGAGATCATCAGCAATCCCGGCATAGAGTTTTCCGATAAAATTATAGGACGCAGGTGCAACGATGGCGGCTTCGGCCCAATCAGCCAGATGGATGTGATGGGTTGCTGAAAATTCTTTTTCAGGGAACATCTCCACCCCTACCGGATTTTGGGATAAGGTTTCCATGGTGAGTCGGGTGATAAACTTTTCGGCGGCAGCCGTCATTATTACCCGCACCTCCGCGCCCTGGGTCATTAAATATCTCACCAGTTCTGCAGCCTTGTAAGCAGCAATTCCCCCGGTAATCCCGACCAGAATTCGTTTTCCTTTAAACAATTCAATTGGAAACATGGGTCTCCTTTTGCTGGCGTTCCCGGATAATATTATGAATTTCGTTTACCGTCTTATCCAGTTCATGGTTCACAATATCGTAGTCAAAGAACTCAGCTTTGGCATATTCCACCGGCAGCCTTTTTAAACGTCTCTCAATATCATATTCATTGTCCGTTTTTCGAGCACGCAATCGTTTTTTTAACTCGGTAAGTGAAGGTGGCCGGATAAAGATTAAAATGGCCTTTGGATAGTGTTTTTTAATGCTCATTGCTCCGTTCACATCAATGTCGAATAAAACCGAAAAACCCCGGTCTAACAGATCCTGCACCGTGGATTTAAGTGTACCGTAATAATGACCATGAACCTCTTCAAATTCGAGAAATTCTTTGTTTTCTACTCGTTGAAAGAATTCTTTTTGGGATATGAAAAAATAATCTGTGGCATCTTTTTCTTTGGGTCGAGGTTTTCGGGTGGTTGCCGATACCGAAATCCTGAAGTCGGGATTCTGTTCCGCCAGTATCTTGCTAATGGTTGTCTTACCTCCTCCCGAGGGGGATGAAAGCACAACCAGCTGCGGTTTTAATCTTTTCGTGGCCATATTTTTCTAGTAACTTCCTATTACACTAATCAAATTATTCAATGTTCTGAATCTGTTCCCTTACCTTTTCAATTTCTTCCTTTAGAGTAACGATCTTATGAGAGATATCGATGATTGTGGATTTGTTGGACATGGTATTGGTTTCCCGGTTCATCTCCTGCAGAATAAAATTAAGCTTTTTCCCAATAGGAGACCCGGCCTGGAGATTCTTTTGGAATAGTTCAATATGGCTTTTCATCCGGACGGTCTCTTCGGTAATGTCCACCTTATCCGCAATCAATGCCAGCTCCTGCTCCAGGCGTGTTTTATCTATTTTGTCTTCCTTGAGCATCCCTAATAATCGATTGTATAGTTTCTCAAATTCTATCTTGGGATTGTCCTTGCTCAACCCAATTATCTGATTGTTTATTTTTGAAATTTTGTTTAAACGCTCCATGATATCTTTTTTCAGGTGGTCACCTTCCTGCGCCCGCATCTCATTCAATCTATCGAGTGTCGTAGCAGTTATATTCCGGATAAAGCTCATAATTTCTTCATCAATTACTGAATCTTCTTCGAATGAAATAATGTCCTTAAAAAATAGGAGGTGATCCAGTTTTATTTCCGAGTCCAAACCGGCAGCCTCATTCATCTGACCAAGCAGGTTCTTGTAAGACTTTACCGTCTCGGGATTAATCTTCATATTCTGTAACTCGTTATTCAAAGAGGAAAAATTCAGGGCATACATCAGTTTACCTCGGGTAATCTTCTCCCGGGCAACTTCCTTGATTGTATTTTCCAGGTCAGCCAGAATTTTAGGTAATCGGACACTTATTTCCAGGTAGCGTGAATTTAGGGATCTGATTTCGCAGGTCACTTCGCTGGAGTTATACTCCATTTGTACGGTGGCAAAGCCGGTCATGCTGAGCAGAGAATTCATGGGCGTCATCTTCCTGTACAGTTATGTTAAAATTTAATTTACAAAATGTTTAGGATTAAACAAAATTTAAATAGAATGGATTATGGGCGGCAGAAACTGATCAAATTGATTTTTTTAGTTACTTTTGCATATTGATCTATAAACCTGTTTCCTGGGCAAATCGGGCGATATTTTGGGGAGTACCAAGAACTAATATTTCATCATTCGTATTAAGTGAAGACTCACTCTGGATATCGGTTATAATGTTCTGTCCTTTGAAAATAACCAGAATATTAATTTTATAATTCTGTTTCCACTGTAAATGGGCAAGTGGCGTGTGGACGAATTTGAAATCTTCAGGGACTTTAAATTTCACGATTTCGACATTAGGGATTTTTATCCCGGCTAATGTCTCCCTTTCATCTGCAGGCTTCCTGAACATTTGATAGTTATCAGATCTGACCTGACTGGTAAGCTCGTCTATTTTATTTTGATCGATCAAATAACATTTCAATACCCGGTTAAAGATCTCGATGGATGTTTCAAACTCTTCTGGAATTACTTCATTTGCTCCCAGTTTTTTCAGAGCAGGAACTTCCTGCAGGAATCTGGTTCGGACGATGATCTGAAGCGATGGATTTAGATGGCGGGCAATACTGGTAATGCGTCGGGTGGCAGCAGCATCATTTATGGCAATTACCAGCATTCGGGCCTTATTGATATTGGCGTGTCTTAATACCTCTTCCTGTGCCGCATCCCCGAAATGAATGGGAATGCCCTCCTTTTTTTCTCTCTGAATGGTTTCCGGGTTCATATCCAGAACCATATAATCAATCTGGAATACTTTAGCAGCCCTCGCCAGATTTCTCCCGTTTAAACCATAACCAACAATGATCAGATGATCATTTAATCCATGTTCAAATTCCGAATCATCTTTGAGTGATGACATTTTTTTGAACTTTTTGGGTAGCGGGATAAATCCGACAATTCTATCCGACCATTGTCCCACCTTCATTAAAAATGGTGCACCCATCATGGTAATGATAGAGACGGCCAGAAAGACCTGATATGGAGTATCTGAAATTAATCCGAATTTTGTGCCCGTTTTGGAAAGGATAAAAGAAAATTCACCTACCTGGGCTAGATTTAATCCCACAACAATAGCTGTAGTCATGGGATATTTAAGCAGCAGGGCCGCTGTTCCGGCAGTAAAGATTTTTAATAAAAGTATTAAGGTAGCGATAGCAATGACCAGCAATGGATAGTTGATAATGGTTTTGATGTTGAGCAGCATACCGATGGATACAAAAAAGAAGCCCATGAAAATATCTCTGAGCGGTAATATATTGGCAAAGGCATTTTGGCTGTATTCGGATTCGGAAATGATAAGGCCGGCCAGGAAAGCTCCCAGAGCTAGCGAGAGACCAATTTGAGAAGTGAGCCAGGCAATTGAAAATCCCAGAAATCCAACGGTCATTAAAAAAAGTTCCCGGTTGCGGGTCCGGGTTATCTGGTATAAGATTTTAGGAACCAGCCAAATGCTGCTGAGATAGAGAAAACCAAGTAATAATATTATTTTAATCAGAAATGAAATACCGGAAAATTCTGCTGAACCTTTGCCTGCCAAAACCGGGGTTACCAGCATCATGGGAATGATTATCAGATCCTGAAATATTAAAATGCCCAGCGATATCTGACCGGAAGGCGAGGCAATCGACCCCTTTTCCTGTAGCGATTTTAAAACGATCGCGGTACTGCTCAGTGCGATCAGGAAACCTAAAAAGATGGATTCAGGAACCGTGAAGCCTGAAAAATTCGCCAGAATAAAAACGATAGCTGTGGTAAAGAATACCTGAACCGAACCACCAAGCAGGGTTGCTTTTTTGATTTCCGCCAGTTTTTTGAAAGAAAATTCCAACCCCAGGGCAAAAAGCAAAAGTACGACACCAATTTCGGCCATGATCTCTACTTCATGAACACCCTGCACCAGGGCAAATCCGTACGGACCAGCGATAAAACCAGTCAATAAAAAGCCGACAATTGGGGGGATTTTAATTCTATCGAAAAGAAATAATACGACTATTCCCAGCCCTAAAATGATGAGGATGTCCTGAAGAATTGGTATTTCCATAGGCGTCTTTTTATTACCAATTTAAATAAACTATGCTGGTTCGACAAGGACTGTGAACCAAAATCGGGGATAGCTAATCCCCTAAGATATTATACACCGACTACTCTTAATTCAGAAAAGGTTAATCTCCACTCATTCAAAAAGATCCGGATTTATCCTGCAATTTCTTCCGTTTTGGCAAGTGTGAGTTTGCGAATCCCGGGTAAACGCCACCAGGGGATATGTGGATATTCATGATGTTCCCAGTGGTAACCAAAATGATAGCAGGTTAAAAAGGAAAGTAGTGCCGAGTAGTTATTACTCCGAGCATGATGTTTATCCGGATAATCCTCTTTTAAACGACGGTGTGGCAGATAGGTACCAAAATAGAAAAGTTGAACCGTACTGAGCAGAGAGGGTAAAATCCAAAACACAATTAAATTTTCAACAGGAAGATGAAAGAGATAGAGCATAATGTTGAATGCGATAGCCATTCCCAGGATTTGCTTCCAGGTCACATAATTTTTCATAAAATGAAAATACCAGCGATAAAATTGCGGATGCTTGCCATCATGGAAATCCGGATCTTCGTTGCTGGCCGGATCTTTGTGGTGTTCCCGGTGTTCTTTTAAGAGACGGGGATAGGAAAATAAAGCATACAGTTTTACCGCCAGAGAACCGACAAAAGTATTTACTTTTCGGTTTGATGGGAAAACGGTGCCATGCATGGCATCATGGGCGGTTATGAAAAGTCCGGTATAAAGAAATGTTTGCCATAAGATGCCTGGAATAATCAAATACCATTGTAGGGATCCCATATCTCTGGTAAGCAGGAATAACAGGCTGATGAACCATAAACCTATAACCAGGACAGCTGCAGTTATACCTTTGATACTATGTTCAGTGTTTTTATTCATTTTTTAACCTCAGGACTTAAAGTATATCATGATAAAATAGATTAGTTGAGCCAGGTAGGCATGGAAGGCAAAAGATGGCAGTTTTATTTGGAAAATTTTCGTTTTTGATCCGGCCACCACAAAAAGTGCACTGATCACAAACCAGGCGAGATAATTCTGAAAGGGAATTGTGCCGTTTAGCCATTGCCAATATCCTAATTTGATAACTGCCGGCTCCATAAATAAATCAAAGATGGTCATAAACAAGGCAGTTAAAAGTATGGTTGCCCAGAATGTTGATCGATATATTTTAGGAAACAGCTTTTGAGCCATCGCTGCCGAGGAGAGGATCATTCCAATCCAGGCAAATCCGATGGCTAACGGAACACCTGAAATGTAGGGCGGCAAATTTTGCCCATAGGCATATTGGCCGAAAATTAATCCTGTGTTTACTCCAATCCCTTCGATGATGATACTGCCAAAAATGACTGCCAGACTCCAGAGCAGGAATTTTTTTACTTCATTTCTCTCATTTTGTCTGAAGTTGTTTTTTTCAAGCTCAATGACCGATTCGGTAATAATCCAAATTCCTAAGCCGATGAGCAGGGGAGATGCAAGAGTATTCATCAAAGACTGGAAATAACCCAGAATGTGCCATAATCCACCGGCTAGCAGGAAAAAATATAATAGAACTATCCTTATCGGGAATCTAATCTTCCGGCTGGTTGAAAAATATGTGGTTTCGGATTTAAGCACGATCTTTTACCTGTTTATTTACTAAAGATAAAAATCCTAATAATTTGACTGGACTTCCACCAGGGCAGGTATCGGTTTAGCCACAGTGTACGAAATATAGCGTTGTTCAGCCTGGTGCAGGAGATGATCGAAAATTGCCGGGTTTACTATAAAAAGGGTGAAATAGTGTATGTCTGCCAGACCTAATATTCCAAGCGAAATTCCCCCGGTTACGTAGATAATCAGCCATACTATATTATAAAATAACATTTTGATCTCCCGGCTTCATTAAAGTTATGCAACTAATAAATAGCTCGAACTAAATATACAAAATAGTACAAATAAAGTCAAGTTTAATAACGCCTATATCGCTCATTGTGTTTCAAGTGGTTTTTTACTGAAAAGAATGTGAATTTTAATATTGCCTGCCTTTCCAAAGTACGGTTCCAAACTTATTCTGGATAAATGAGTTTACCGCGATAATTAAAGTTAACAATAAGCCAATCGGATGCAGGAGAACGCTTTCAAAGAAAGGATGTTTATAACGGATGGCCAGCAGGAATCGGATTAGCATTCCCCACAGAACGGAAATAAGTGCATAAGGGTATAATGCCATTTTAAACAGCAGAACGAACGGTAAAAGGTAGGTGAAAAGAATACCAAGAAGAATTAATATAAAAGGGATACTTTTGTTCGATACCAGGCCAAACAGATTTTTGGAAAATCCCCGCCAGACCGGCAAAAATCCATTATACATCCGGGAAGAGATAATTTCGGTTCCTGCACTGGTGAGAATTTTTATTCCATTTTTTTTCGCCAGGCGACTCAATTCCACGTCCTCTACAATCTTACTCTTTACCGCTTTATGTCCCCCAAATTTCTGATACGCTGTTTTTGTAAATCCCAGCCATTGTCCGTTTGCCGCGGCCAGGGAAGGAAATTTAAGGTAATAAGTTAGCCATAAAACCAATGAGCTATAGAGAAACAGATCGATAACCGGAATGACCAGCCGTTCACTAAGGGTACCTGTCTTTTGCTGCGGAAAAGCGGAAAATAAACCCAGCTCATATTTTTCCATCCATCCTAGGGTATTGGAAACTGCATTATTCTGATGCCGGTTATCCGCATCGGTAAAAATCAGGATTTCCCCATTAGCAGCCTGACTTAATTGGTGGCAGGCCCAGTTTTTACCTGTCCACCCTTCGGGTAGCGGTTTACCGGGTAGGATTTTCAGATCCTGGAAGCGATTGGTAAAATTCCGGGCAATTTTAACGGTGCCATCGGACGAAAGATCGTCAAGAACAATTATTTCAATATTTTGATAATTCTGCCGGATAAGACCTTCCAGACATTGGGCAATGTTTTCCGCCTCATTTCTGGCTGGTATAAGGATAGATACCAGTGGCTGACCGGTCAAGACAATCTTTTGTTTCAGCATCGGTCCGTATAGGATATTGATCACGGTGATTGTGAGAAATATGAGAAGCGATCCGTAGATAAAGTAAAATAGAATTGGCATTAGTGTTTTTTTGGATTTTTTAAAATTGATTTAAATTTGTCCCAGCGACTATTTATTGACAACCCACCCTCAAGTAAACTTTTACCTGTATTTTTTGCATAGATTTCCTGCATCAGATTGTCCAGGATTTCAGTCATTCTCCTTTCCAGAAATTCACTTGAAGGTTGGGAAATACTTTTTGAGGAAAATACAGATTCGAATTTAAAGAACACTTCCGGTTTTTGTTTCTCAAGCAATTCCACTCTTATTGCCAGTGGCAACACCTGGATCTCGGTCGAAGCATGCGTTAATAGCCAATCCAGACCGGATTCGAAACCAAGTGGTCTTTCCCCCCATGGTTTCAATTCTCCCTGGGGAAATAAACATACCAGAGGCGGAGGTTGACTTTTTTGCTGGAATAGGTTCAAAGTATATTGAAGGGATTCGATGACCTTTTTCGGCTTGCCCTGCTGAATTGAGTAGGCTCCAACCCTTGAAAAAAATGGATATTTTATAAGCTGTTCTTCCAGCATCATCAAGTATAAGTCCCGCCGAAATATTTTCTTATTTAGCAGATAAACAAAAAACCCATCCCACCAGGTACTGTGATTTGGCAATATCAGAAGGGGTCTTTCCGGAGAGATTACCGGCTCCTCGCCCAGTAATTGGAATGAGGCAAAATTTTTACTCAACAGTCTAAAAATGTAAAGGCGGAATATGAAATCCGCCCATTTTTGATGCTTAGCTTTTATCATTCATTTACGACTTCATAATTAGTCGGAAACAGGGATTCTGAAATGGCTTCGAAACGGCTGCGCAATACTTCCCGGACTAAAATCCCGATTTTTTTAGTCTGTGGAACAAAAACCCTCCCCAAAAATGGATTATAATCCCGGTGTTCAATTTTATGCAGAATACCATTATAAATCTTACTGGCCGAATAAATGGCAAAGCGGGATTCCGGGAGCAGTAATTTTATTCCGGGATTAGCCTGATCGTAATACTGTTGAGCGCGATCCACCTGAAATTTCATAAGCGCGTGCAGTCGTTCGGTCATGTTCTCGGAAAATATATCATTTTCACTCACTCCAAACCGGGCCATTTCATCCTGGGGAAGATAAATCCTTCCCATATCTTTGTCCTCTTTCACATCCCGCAGAATGTTGGTCAATTGCATGGCAATTCCCAGTTTTTCCGCATATTCGAAAGCCGCTTCATTCTTATAACCAAGCACATGGGTCATCATCAGGCCTACTACACCGGCTACCCGGTAAGCAAAGACATACAGATCGTCAAAATTTCTATAACGGGTGGCCTGAATATCCATCACCACACCCTTCAGCAGGTCTAAGGGATATTCCATTGGGATATCGTATCTTTTTGCCACGGAAATGAATGGTTTCAAGATCGGATGTTCCGATTCGCCACTCCGATAGGCAATTTTAATTTCTTCCGAAATATAATTCGCTTCGACAATCAATTCCTGGCCGGAACGGTTTCTGGGATTATCTATCAGATTATCCGCATAGCGACATAACCCATATAAGGCATAGGTTGCCCAGCGCCTTTCCTTGGGAAGCATTTTGGCCGAAATATAAAAACTCTTTGAATAATGAGCAGTTAATTTCCGGGCATATTCAAATGCTGCTTTATTTTCATGAAATGCTTGCAGTTTCATGGTCTTTTACCTCATTTTTGATTCGTTTACCATTCGTGGAAAAACCCAAATCGGCAACCACGACTTTTTCAGTAGTCTCGGCAGTCAACAAAACCCCGGGAACACCGGCACCAGGATGGGTGCTGGTTCCAACCAGATATAGTCCCTTGATGTCTTCACTGCGGTTATGGGGCCGGAAAATTGCGGTTTGAGTTAGTTTGGGCTCGACCCCCCAGGCGCTGCCCAGATGATTGTTACGTTGTTTCTGGAAATCTGCCGGGGTGAATGTTTCCAAAACTTCTATATTTTCCCTCAAGCCATCCAGCCCGAAATCCTCTTCCAGAAACTTCAAAATTTTCTGGGTGAATGGTTGAGTCATCTCATCCCAGTTGATATTTCCTGAAAGATTTGCCACCGGGATCAACACATACATACTCTCACTCCCCTCAGGTGCCATGGA
>CAYVKM010000070.1:0-19414 GCA_964452045.1 uncultured Calditrichaceae bacterium | reverse complement strand
TTATTTTTTATGTTTTGCAGCAAGCAACCCGAAAGTTGCAAAAACTGCCGTTAAGATTGCTCAAAATATCTTGGAATAATGCTAATCAGATATTAAAGTATACTATGGCTACTAAAAGCAGAATCGAATGGACCGAATCCACCTGGAATCCGCTGACCGGTTGCAATAAAATTAGCCCCGGCTGCAAATTCTGTTATGCGGAGCGGTTTGCCAAACGTTTGCAGGCTATGGGTCAGCCGAATTACCGGAACGGGTTTAAACTAACTCTTCATGAACATGTGGTGGAACAACCGTTATCCTGGAAAAAACCGCAGATGATCTTTGTAAATTCCATGAGCGACCTGTTTCATAAAGATGTTCCTCTTGAATTCATTCAGAGAGTTTTTGATGTAATGAACCAGGCCGACTGGCATGTCTTTCAGGTCCTGACCAAACGGTCCGAACGGCTGCTGGAAGTGCACCGATATCTGTCCTGGCCCCAAAATGTATGGATGGGAGTTAGTGTCGAAAACAGTGATTATACTTTCCGGATCGACCATCTCCGCAAAACCGGTGCAAAAATCAAGTTTCTCTCTCTGGAACCTTTATTGGGCCCCCTCCCCGCTCTAAATCTTTCCAATATTGACTGGGTGATTGTCGGTGGCGAATCCGGACCCAAAGCCCGGCCAATAAAAACAGACTGGATACTGAAAATTAAAGAACAGTGTCTGGAAGAAAATGTCCCCTTTTTCTTCAAACAGTGGGGCGGAAAAAACAAGAAGAAAAATGGGCGTTTGCTGGAGGGAAAAACCTGGGATGAATTACCATATTCCGACCATCCGGTGTTTCAGCGTGAAGCAGTATAAGTAAATGATTTCGACACTCCCGGATACTCCACATTCCAAAACACTTCGGTTTTAACTACACTTTTCTTTTAACCTTAACCACTCAGCTATATGATCGATTTTCAAAACGATAAAGTATCTTCCCGGCTTATTTTGCACATCGATGCCGATGCGTTTTTTGCCTCGGTGGAACAGGGATTTAATCCGGTACTGCGCGGCAAACCAGTAGTGGTAGGCGGCAGCGAAACCCAGCGCGGGGTGGTGCATACCGCCAGCTACGAGGCCCGGGCCTGCGGCATACACATGGGTATGCCCCTGGTAAAAGCCAAACGCATCTGTCCCGAAGCGACATTCCTGAAAGGTAATTACCAGCACTACCAGGCAGCATCGCTGGTGATGCAGGAAATTTATCTGTGCTATACCCCGCTGGTGGAGTTTACCTCCCTGGATGATGCCTACCTGGATATGACCGGTACGCTCCACTTGCACCCCCACCCCACCGAAATTGCCCGGCGCATCCGGCAGGATGTGGAGAACGCCCTCCACCTTGGCATATCCATCGGGATCGGACAAAACAAGGCAATTGCCCGGATTGCCTCCGGTCTGAAAAAACCGAAGGGCATCGTCTATGTACCGCCCGGCAGCGAGAGGAATTTTCTGGCGCCCCTGCCGGCGGATGAGCTCCCCGGGGTGGGACGGGTTGCCAGGGAAAGACTGGTGGAACTGGGCATTTTTACGGTTGGCCAACTGGCCAGCCTGCCAAAAGTTGTGTTGACGGAGATGTTCGGTATCAACGGGCAGAAGATGTGGGAACTGGCCAACGGCATCGATCGCCGGGAGGTCGAACCCCGTATTTTACCCAAGCAGATCAGCCGCGAAACAACTTTTGAAGAAGATACCACCGACCGGGAAGTAGTTACAGCGGCCCTGCAATATCTTACCGAACGTATTGCCGGCAAACTGCGTCAGCAGGAACTGCTCTGCAGGCGGGTGGGAGTTAAAATCCGTTATTCCGATTTCACCCAGCACAATGTCTCGCAGGTATTGCCCCAGGCAACAGACAGTGCTGCGGAAATTTTTGAGGAAGTAGAGAAAATTCTCAACCGTCTCCCCTTTCGCCGGTTGCGCATTCGTTTTGTCGGGGTCTGGATTACCCAGATCGAATGGCGTAATCTCCAATTGAAATTGTTCGACCAGGAAAGCCGGCTGGAAATGCTGGACGCCGCGGTGGATGAAATCCGGGAAAGATTTGGCTTTATGGCCATCCTGCCGGCGGATACGCTGGAGCTGCGGAAAAAATACCGTATCGAAAAAAGCGGGTATGTGCTGCACTCCCCGGCGTTGACCAGATGAGTTAAATGTCTCCGGATGAATCTGTTGTAATAAACGATTAATCTCATTAAATTAATGCTATCAATTTGATAGCAGGAGAATCTAATGAAAAATCTTCTTATTCGGAACGTCCCGGAAGAACTCCTCGAAAAGCTAAAAAAACGTGCCAAAAAACACCGGCGTTCTCTTCAGCAAGAACTGTTAAACATTTTGGTCGAACAAACGGAGGAAACTCCTGAAGAAATATTGAAAAAAATTGCAAATAAAGCGAAGAAATGGGACCCGGAAAAACACCGGTTTACCTATACAGTTTAATAATCCCTATTTTACCGTAAGGCAAACCAACCCTCCGTCCCAGGAAGCAGCCCATACATACTTTCCATCCGACAAAATAGTGAGTACCCGGTCATCAAATTGATACAGTAACTCCTTTTCCATATCAGGCAGTTTCCAGCGATACAAACTGCCGTCGTATTGCCCGGTGAAAAGCCAATCCTCATGAACCACCGGTGAACAGGAAACCGCTACCGGGGACTTTCCCCTGATGGTAACCCGGTGCTGATCAGTATCGACAAAGTAAAAATTGCGATCGATGCCCGTGCAAATAAACTGATTTTTCCATTGTGCACCGCCAAACTCAAAAGCGTTCTCTGCGGTAAACTGGTACTTTAACTGTCCGGTTTGCAGGTCCAGTGCATAGATGCGATAGTCGTAATCCGGCAGCCAGATCGTCTGGTCAATGATGACAGGTGTTTGATCGATACCAGCCTGCGCAGCAAATTTCCAGACCAGATGACCGGTTTTCCGGTTCAACGCATACAAATAGGTGTCCCAGGAACCTATGATCAGCAAACTGTCTGCAATCACTGGTTGGCCGTGAATATGGCAGCCGGTCCTGAACTGCCAGAGGGTCTCGCCGGTTATTTTATGAACGGCATATACCACACTATCCATTGAACCCCAGTAAACCGCAGTGGAATCCAGCACCGGTGTGGCTTCATTTTCCATGCCGGTGGGATACTCCCAAACAGTTTTGTTTTCCCGAATGTCGTAGCACCGGAAATAGAAATCCGAACCGCCAAAATAGAGAAAGTAATCGTCCAGAACCGCCCCGCCAAGGCCGTATGCCGGAAGCGGTATATCGGTCACTAAATGACCATCGGCTTTATCCTGCACATAAAAATGACTAGCCGATCTGATTCCGATTCGGATTTCATCCAGATCTTGCAGCGAAACAACCGGTAGATGCGCCTGGAAGGTCCAGAGGGGTTGCTGGTCGGTTTTCACAGGTCCGTGACACGATTGCCAGAAAATGAGAAAACAGATACTCCCTGTTAAAACGAAATTTATAAGGAAACTTTTTGCCATATCCGCGAAGAAAACCTTTCTATAATGGTAGCGCCAAAGATAATCAGCGCCGGTTCCGCCGGCAGACGAATCCGGGCACCGGCCCAGAAAATAAGGGCGGGGATAAAATTGGTCAGCAGTATCATCCAGAGAAAAATGGTATCAGGATTCTTTGTTTTGAGGGTCAGAATTATCCCAGTAATGGCCAGCATTAAGATTACCAAATAGGAATATTCATACATCCAGCGTCGGGAGGAACCGGTTAAAAACGACATTTCCCAGAAACGAACCGTTTTATTCCAGAGAAGAAGCGGAATATCCTGCGGATATTCTCTTAAGAACCCGGCGAAAAATCGGGCAGAATAATTGGCCCGGTCAACTTCATTCGGGGTAATCAGTTTCCGCGCGCCGGGCAGATGCTGGTAAAGACAACTCATTCCCTTTAGATACGGGTGATGAGCCACGTAATGATTATTGCCAACCCACAGTACCAGGGCTCCCTGGGTGGTGACCGGAACAAACCGGTGAAACACCCGGTAATTCCTGATAATCCAGGGAGAGATAAAGAGTATAACCAAAACTACCAGCACTGAAACATGGCGTATCCTTTGCCGGAGCGGTTTTCTGAACAACAGATAGATTGCAAAAAAGCCCAGCAGAACGAATCCGACCGGCCGGGTCAAAATGGCTAACGCAATAAAGAGAGCGGTTATGGCCAGAGAAAACGTTTGGGGCCTTCTGACGAACCGGATAAAAGAGATGGTTGCCAGCAAAATAAACAGGGCGAAAGGTGTCTCGGTAAAGATCCGGGCATTATAAAAGATCAGGTGAGGATACACTGCCGCCACCAGGGCTGCCCATAGCCCGACCTTCTCATTGAATATCTGTTTTGCCAGATAAAATATGGCCCAGATCAGTACCAGCGAAAGCAGGATCATTCCCAGACGGACCGGGGTAAATTTCTGCCCGAAGACTTCATAACTGATAACCATAAAATAAGTCAAAAAGGGCGCGCGATAGGCGGTGGGATGGCCATACATGCTGTAGCCGTTTCCCTCCACCACACTTTGGGCAATGAGGTGATGTTGAACCGAATCGATGTTGGTCGGGAAAGAATCGGGCCCGACAACCAGTATCAGATATGCCAGCCGGACCACCAGCGCAAGCAGTAAAATTGCTCCCAACCAAAATGTGGTGGATTTAAAAAAAGCAGGTTTCCTCATGCAAATACTTTCGTTCTAAAATGGACCGGGAACATTGTTTTCCAATAATCTTCCGCAAAAATATATTGATATCTCACAATAAATGCCAATTCAATCTTTTTAAAATCCATATGGATAATCCCAAATAAAATGAGCGGATTTACCCATTTACATGTCCACAGCTACTACAGTCTGCTGGATGGTATTCCAGGCATTGAGCAGTTGATTCAGCAAGCCCGGAAGCTGAAAATGAAGCACATGGCGCTGACGGATCACAATGCCCTTTACGGTGCGGTCATGTTTTTTAAGCAGGCGCAGGAAGCCGGAATTCATCCGATCATCGGTTCGGAAATTACTTTGAGGGACGGATCAAAACTGGTGCTTCTGGTTAAAAACGAAACCGGCTACCGGAATCTTTGTATGCTGCTGTCGGCCGGTCATCTGCGGGGAGGTCATCTTAAATTTGATATTGAACTAAAAGAAGTTTTTCGCTATCGAAACGGATTAATCGCCCTTTCCGGAGGACAACAGGGAAAGATCTGGCAACTGGCCAAAGAGCGAAAAATTGAAGAAGCCGGGGCTTACTGCCGCCAGATGAAAGCTGTTTGGGATGATGCTTTTTACATGGAATTACAGCATTTCCGGCCCAATGATTTCCTGGTCAATATTCGTTTACGGGATCTGGCTATCCAGCATCATATCCCGCTGGTAGCGAGCAATGATGTCCATTTTCTGTCGGCGGAGGACTGGCCACTGCGCCGGGTATTACACGCCATCGATCAGAATACGCTGGTTGACAAAATTGCCACCGCCGGCAGCCGGGAACAATACCTGAAATCTGCCGATGAGATGAAAGTTCTGTTCCATAAATTTCCCGGCGCCCTTGCCAATTCGGAAAAAATCGCCCGGCAATGCCAGTTCGAATTTTCTCTAGGAAAGCCCATCTTCCCCAAAATTGACCTGCCCAAAGGGGAAACCAGTTTTTCATACCTCTGGAAAATAGCTTTCGATGGTGCGAAAGAACGCTACCAGCCGCTGACCAAAAAATTTATTTCCCGCCTGAATTACGAACTCAATACGATCAATGAACTAGGATTTTCCGACTATTTTCTCATCGTAAAAGATATCGTGGATTACTGCAACCGGGAAGGCATCCCCTGCGTGGGACGTGGTTCAGCCGGGGACAGTGTTGTTTCCTATGTGCTGGGTATTACCCAGGTAGACCCATTGCGTTATAATCTCTATTTCGAACGGTTCTTAAACCCCGAGCGGGCGGATCCGCCCGATATCGACCTGGATATCTGCTGGAAAAACCGGGATCGTGTTTTGGACTATGTCTACCAGAAATACGGTGAAACCCGGACCGCCATGATCTGCACTTTTAATACCTTCCAGCTGCGCTCTTCCATCCGGGATGTGGCCAGAACTTTTGGCTTCCCGGAAGACGAGATCAGCACCATCACCAAATACCTGCCCCACTACGGTATTCAACAGCTTTCCCAGGCGATTGAAAATTTACCGGAATGCCGGGATCTGCAGCAAAATGCCGATGTATTTAAGCAGGTATTGGAGATTGCGAAACGAATCGCGGATTTCCCGCGCCATCAGTCTATCCATCCGGGTGGCGTTATTATTGCGCCGGACCGGATTACCCATTATACTCCGCTGCAGGTGGCCGGCAAGGGCATTATAGTTTCTCATTACGATATGTACTCCATTGAACCACTGGGGCTGGTGAAAATGGATTTGCTGGGGGTACGCTCCCTGAGTATCGTCACCGACTGTCTGAACCAGGTTAAGCAGATCTATCAGAAGCTTCAGGGAAAGCAGGAAGAAAAGGCATTACCCGATACCGTTGAAGCGGCCGAACCGCAGAATAATCTCGCTGAAACCTTCAATTTTAGCCGTACACCCAATAAACATCTCCGGGTTCAAGAAACTCCACCAGAGAAGAATATTTACCAATATTGTATTGAAAAGGGCAAGATTGTAAAAGAAGATATTGCTCCTTACCTGAAGCCGGATCGCTTTCCCTTTCTGGATAGCAGAAAAAAACATCTCTCGCCGCTGGATTTACGGATGATCCCGGAGAACGACAGTCATGTAACCCGGCTCCTACGATCCGGTTTAAGTATGGGCTGTTTTCAGACGGAAAGTCCGGGAATGCGGGGTTTGCTCAAAAAGATGCAAATTGATGACGTGGATGATGTCATTACCGCGGTGGCGCTCATCCGGCCGGGAGCAGCAAACAGCGGTATGAAAGACCTTTACATCCAGCGGCGGGCCGGCCTGGCCGAGGTGGAATACGTTCACCCGTCATTGAAGCCGGTTTTGGAAGATACCTACGGCGGGGTTATCTACCAGGAGCAGGTGATGCAGGTTGCTGCGGAAGTGGCCGGCTTTAGCTTATCCCAAGCGGATGTCCTCCGCAAAGCGATGACAAAATCCCGCAATAAAAAGACGCTACTGAGCATGCATCAGGAATTTATCGATGGTGCCTGTAAAAAGGGCCTCACCGAAGAGCAGGCAAAACAGGTGTGGTTGTTTCTGGCGAACTTTGTGGGCTATGGCTTCAATAAAGCGCATTCCGCCACTTATGGAGTAATTGCCTACCAGACCGCCTATCTGAAGTATTATTTCCCGGTTCCCTATATGACCGCCGTGCTTAATAACCATGGAGGATTCTACTCCAAGGCAGCCTATATCGAAGAATGCCGACGCATGGGAATTGAGCTTCTGCCACCGGATATAAATTTTTCGGAAAGAGAATTCACCTCCCGGGACAATTCGATCCGGGTGGGATTGGATATGGTTTTTGAACTGACCGACAAAACCAAAGAGAATATTCTAAGGGAACGGGAATTATCCGCCTTCCAGAATTATTACGATTTTGTGCACCGGGTAAAGCCACGCGAAGGAGAAGTCGCCAACCTGACCAAGTGCGGTGCACTGCGGTCCCTGAACCCAAACGAACCCAGGCTACTTCTGCAAAACAAATTGTTCTTCAAACACAAAAGAAACAGAAATCTGACCGAATCCCTGTTACAGAATGTCCATTTGCTTCCCTATAATAAATACCAGCGGATGCTGAACGAAATGGAAATATTGGATTTTACGGTAACCGGTCATCCCCTGGAGTTGTTTGAGGGGAAAATTGACTGGAAACGCATCACATCATCATTGGAATTGGAAAATCGCAAAGGAGCGAGAATCGATTTTGTGGGATGGCTGGTTACCAGCCGGCGGGTAAAAACCCAAAATCAACAGTATATGAAATTTCTGACCCTGGAAGATACTTACGGTCTGTGCGAAGCGGTAATGTTCCCCACTGTCTACAGCCAATACGGCCATCTGGTAAAGGGTTACGGACCTTACCTGATTACCGGTACCGTGCAATCCCGTCTGCCGGGTGAGGCAAATTTACTGGTAGAGAAAGTCCGGTTAATCGAATTACAAAAGGGGGAGCTGGAAAATAAATTGCAGGAAAAACTTCTGCATTCCCAGGTACAGCCCATCGGGATTGACTGAGGGAGGAAAAATGGTAAAAGCACATAAATATAATCAAATCAAAAAGATTATAAATTTTTATTAATTGTATCAGCAAATAGTCTACAGCCTTTGGGGGTAAAGTGCACCGAGTCATAAAACAATGGTCCCGGATCAGAAGATCTAAAAATAGAAGCCATATCAATTAATTTCAGATGATAAGATTCGGCAAACACTCTGGATTGATCATTAACAATATCCATGATAAAAGCAGCCTGCTTAACACTCAATTTTTTACCCTCAAAAATCGGATATAATCGCAGATCATAAATGTAGGGTCTGAAATTATTTTGGTAACAATGAGGTTGAGTGAGCAAAACCAGATTAAATTGATATTCCCGGGAAAGCGAATCCAGGGCAATAAGCACCTGCCATCTTTGTGGAAGAAGCTTTTGTTTTAGACCGTCTGCAAAAATCTGAAAATCCGATTCTGTTAAGGTATCTAATTCGGATTGTCTCAAGCGCTGTGCCAGATACGATCTATAGGTAAACCGATCAAACAGCTCCTTATACTGGAATTTAGTGAAGGAGATCAAGTAACTATCCATAATCCGCAAACCCAAAAGTAAGCTTCGACCCGGATTATCAATAGATAGAGGGTTAACCGGCCCACTCGGCTGGCTAAAAAAATGTTTAGAATTTCCGGAATGATAGAGGAATGCTCTGATATCATTTACCCCATGCAATATAAAGACGTATCGAGGAACAATATTCCCATATTTCACCAAATAAATAAGGTTTTGGTAAGAATCATATAGCGTATTTTCGGAGACACCGTAATTCCTGGTTGGAACGTCCAGCAGGTCCGGCCATCTTTTTCCTTCGGGTACCAGGGCACTCTCTGTTGTGCTCCCACCCAAAGCTAAACAATCCTTCCTATTATCGTTTCCATCGGTTAGAGCGAAGTCGCTGTTAATTCGAAATCTTACTTTTCCCCCATTTTCATATAACTTATCTGCCCTGATATGGAAATTTAATCCACGGGGGTGAAATCGGGTGTACTGTGAGATTTCATTATGCAATAGATATGGATTCGTCCAAAACAGTCTGAATATCAGTTCTAGACACGATAGAAATATTATGGTCATTCCGCAGATAATCAGGAAGTTTTTCAGTCTGGTCGGAATAATAAATTTCATCTTCTACCCGACCATCACATTTTCGGTGGGATAATTGTAATGATACACCTCTTTCGGAGTCGTAATAGCCAATGAAATGGTAAGGGCGCCAAGCCGGCCAAAAAACATGGCGATGGTAATCAGTGCTTTTCCAAAAGCGCTGAAATATGGGGTAATACCCCTGGATAACCCCACAGTGCCAAATGCGGAAAATGACTCAAAAAATATATCCAAAAAGGGAAGGTCCTCGGTAATACTTAAAATAAAAGTAACCAGCACTATAAAGGTTAATGAAAACATGAATATCACCAGCGCCCGGTTAATAACGGTGAACGGAATATTTTTCTTAAAAAGCTCGATCCGGTTCCGCCCTTTAATCACCGACCAGACACCCGCGAAGAGTATGCCAAAAGTGGTGGTTTTTATGCCACCTCCGGTGGATCCCGGCGACGCGCCGATAAACATCAGTAACACCAGTAATAACACGGTAGGTGTGGAAATTAATCCAATATCTATCGTGTTAAATCCCGCTGTACGCGCAGTAACAGATTGAAAAAATCCGTTTAAGATCTTTTCCGGCCAATTTAACCCTCCCAGTGTTGCATCCTTCTCCAGAAAGATAAAGCAGAGAAAACCCACCAGAATTAATATTGCTGAAATACCCAAAACCAATCGGGATTGAACGGTCAGCCATTTTCCCTTGTACATTTTGGACGATAGTTTAAGACCAAACAAATTTACCAGCACCGGAAAACCCAGACCACCAATGATAATGAGAATTGAAAGTGTAATCACCAGGATATAATTCCCGGAATATTCCATAAAGCTCGATGAATAAAGGGAAAAACCGGCATTACAAAAAGCCGAAACGGCATGAAAGATGGAAGTATAAATTCTCTCCCAAAATCCGGAAATTGTATTTCCAAATCCGATGAACAGGAATATCGCCCCGATTGCTTCGGTGGTGAGGGTGAATATGATGGTGGAGATCAGTAACTTGGAGATCAGACCGATATTTTCGTAATTAAGCATCTCACCGATCATCGATTTCTCTCTTAAACTTATGGTCCTTCTCAAAATGAGTGCAAAGAAAGACGCATAAGTCATGATGCCAAGTCCACCAACCTGAATAAGCAAAAGGATGATGAGCTGGCCTAACAGACTAAAATGAGTACCGGTATCAACCACAATAAGTCCGGTAACACAAGTGGCGCTGGTTGAAGTAAAAAGCGCATCCACAAATGAGAGTGAATTGCCCGGTGTTACCGCTTTAGGCAACATGAGTAATGCTGTTCCAACAATAATGATGGCTAAAAAACTTCCCATCAGAATTTGGGCAGGATGGAATTGATAGGTGGCAATTTTTTGATTGAGCTTGGTGGCATGGGTAATAATTGAGAGGATTATCGAGATCTGAAAAGCAATTATATAAATCTTGGTGATCTGAATAAGCTCCCGTCCATTAAAGAATCCCGAAAATAATCGAAATCCCAGTACGCGAATAAACAGGAATGTCTCAAGTAAAATGACCAGGATAATGAAGTAGTTGAACCAGTGGAGTTTTAAATAAGCCAGGCGGTTACTCGACAAGAATAGCTTTGCAAGTCCATAAAAAACGAAATACCAGACAATAACAACATCCAATCTGTGTAACATTGTCATTTTCGGCTGGGACAAATAAAAACCATATTCCGCAATGAGAGAGATGATGGCAATCAGGGCAACCAAAATGTATAGGAAATCCAGAATTTTTACCAGAAGAGGAATTTTAAAGTTTGCCATATCGGTTGAAAATTTTTATCAATTTAAATCGTTAAGCCTTATTGATGCAAGACAAAGCAAATTTGATTATGAATAAAAAAATAAATTATAAAAGCTACAACTAATTTCGGGACTAATCGTTCAAACATTTGGTAAACTTTTAAACAATTAAGACCAGACAGATAAAATTCGAAAAGGCTGAATTTATATTGACAATTTTTGTTTAACAAAGTATCTTATTAAATCTTTAGCAGGATGAAAATATGCATAAGGCACTTTTTTATGAGCAACTGGATGACGGCAGGTTACTCTGTACTTTATGTCCCCGGCATTGCAAATTAAAATCCGGTCAGCATGGATTTTGTTACGTAAGACAAAATATGGATGGGACATTATACAACCTGGCCTATGGTAAACCCTACGCAGTTAATGTTGATCCGGTGGAAAAGAAACCGCTTTATCATTTTCTACCCGGCACAAAGATACTGTCTATCGGCACCTCCGGTTGCAATATGGCTTGTAAATACTGCCAGAACTGGGACATTTCCGAAGCAAAATTCGATCAAAAGCGTGCGCTCGATTTACCGCCGTCCCGGATAATTCAGATGGCTGTGCACTATGAATCCAAAAGTATAGCCTATACCTACAATGAACCAACCATCTTCGCCGAATATGCCATGGATACTGCCCGGATGGGGAAAGAAACAAATCTTAAGAACGTGATGGTTACCAATGGCTATATCGAGCCTTCTGCGATTGAGAGCGTGTATAAAGATATAGATGCGGCAAATGTGGATTTAAAGGCATTTGACGATAAGTTCTATCAGAAATTAACCCTTTCCCATCTCGAGCCGGTTTTGGAATGTCTAAAATACCTCAAGAGGTTGAATGTATGGATTGAAATTACCAACCTAGTGATCCCAACTTACAATGACGATCAGAAAACTATTACCAAAATGTGTGAATGGATTCTGAAAGAATTAGACGAATTCGTTCCGGTCCATTTCACCGCTTTTCATCCGGATTATAAATTGAAGAATATCTCGCCCACCACACCTGGTACGCTTTATAGAATTAGAAAGCAGGCGATGGACACCGGCTTAAAATACATATATGTGGGTAATATTATGGACGATGAGGCATCCAACACCTACTGCCATAATTGTCATTCCCTGTTGATAAAAAGATCCTGGTATTCAACTGAGATAAAGAATTTACAGAATGGACAATGTTCAAAATGCCACACCCGGATTCCTGGAATCTATAATTAAGATCGGAAAAAAACAGGGGTTGTATGCAAGAAAAGAGTCATCCGAACCACATTAGTTCAAACTTAAATTTGAAATGGTTCTCTTCATCTGACAGAATAGCTTTATATTGAATGTATCTTGTCATATAAGGATGATATAGGACATTCTGACAATTAATAAGATTGACCTTCTGAATTTACCAATTACTACCTAAACATAGATTTTTATTACAATTAACAGTAATTTATTTTTATGGCACTGTATTTGTCAAATAAAAATGTTAAAATAGGAAGGAGAAGGAAGTGTTCTGGTTATATTCAAACATTTTTAATTCTTTTAGCAGCAGAAGCTGGTCGCACCTGCTGATTTTAGGAATCCTGATGATTCTGATTGGTTTGACGATTATTATATTGCCTGAGATTCTTATCGCATTTGTGGCATCGATATTTTTTATGGGAGGAATATTGTTTTTTTATTTGGCATATAAAATTCATCAGATTCAAAAGTACAATTACGAAATTAAAATAAACATCAATAAATAAATATTGGAGAAATAACAATGATTAAAATAGACAGGGACAAGGAAGCCATCGTAATTCCGAAGACCTTACCGATTATTCCAGTACGCAACACGGTTTTCTTCCCACACCAGTTTATTCCCTTAGCAATTGGCAGACCTAAGTCCATCAAACTTATTGAAAGTGCTCTGCGTGGGGATAGCATCATTGGTGTTGTTGCCCAAAGGGATGGTACAGTGGACGATCCTTCACCCGATGATTTATATCAGGTAGGGACAATTGCCAGAATCCTGAAAGTAATAGATCTCCCGGATGGCAGCAAAAGCGCCTTTATCCAGGGAATAAACCGGTTTAGGACGGCAAAATTTATCCAGACAGATCCGTTTTTTATTTCCGAAGTGGACGTGTTGGAAGATGTACACCCTAAAGATCCGATAAAAGTAGAAGCTTTTACCACAAATTTGAAGACTCAATTCCAGCATGCATCGGATTTGGCACCGGAAATCACTACAGAGCACCAGGCCATGATCTCTAATATCCAGGAACCAGGAATTGTGGCGGATATTGTTATTGCCTTTTCCAATATTTCCGTGACTGAAAAGCAGGAAGTTTTGGAAATGGTGGATATTGAGAAACGGTTGAACAAATCGACCTTCATTTTTAATAAATATCTGCAAACACTGGAACTGGGTAAAAAAATACAAAATGAAGTCCAGGATGAGATCAGTCGGGGACAGCGAGAAATGTATCTGCGTCAGCAACTCAAGGCTATTCAGAAGGAATTGGGTGAATACGACGAAACCAGTGATGTGGGTGAATTGAAAAAGAAATTGGATGATGCCCACCTTCCGGAAGAAGTATACAAGGTTGCTGAGAAAGAACTCGATCGTCTAAGCCGCATGCACCCCGCATCCGCTGAATATACCGTTTCACGCAGTTATCTGGATTGGATTATAGATATTCCCTGGACGAAAAACACCGAGGATAATTTAGGTATTGACTCGGTTCACAAAAAACTTGATGCTGACCATTATGGTCTGGATAAGGTTAAAAAACGAATCCTGGAATATCTGGCTGTTCGCAAACTCAAGAATGACATGCGCGGTCCAATTCTTTGCTTTGTTGGTCCTCCCGGTGTGGGAAAAACCTCATTGGGTCGGTCCATTGCGGATGCCATGGGTAGAAAATTTGTCCGCATTTCGCTGGGTGGTGTGCGGGATGAAGCAGAGATTCGTGGTCACCGGCGTACTTATATCGGTGCCCTTCCGGGACGGATTATCCAGGGTATCAAGAAAGCCGGATCAAATAATCCGGTTTTTATGCTGGATGAAATTGATAAGGTTGGTGCAGACTTCCGAGGCGATCCTTCGGCAGCACTTTTAGAGGTGCTGGATCCGGAACAGAACTTCAGTTTCAGCGATCATTATCTGGAAGTTCCTTTCGATCTTTCCAAAGTGATGTTTATTGCAACGGCAAATATGCAGGATACGATTATTCCAGCGTTGAGGGATCGAATGGAAATTATTGAAATCCCCAGCTATGTGGAGGAGGAAAAAGTAGAGATCGCTAAAAAATTCCTCATCCCGAAGCAGATTCGTGAACACGGTCTATCCGGGAATGCGATTGTTTTTGAGGATGAGTCAATCCATACCATTATTAACTCCTATACCAAGGAGGCGGGAGTTCGAAATCTGGAAAGACAAATTGCTACTATTTGTCGTGGTGTGGCGAAAGATGTTGCCTCCGGCCAGAAGAAAAAGATGAAGATTACCAGCGAACTTATTCCAAATTTCCTGGGGCCGGTCAAATTCTTCAGTGATGTGGCAGAAAGAATTGACGAGCCAGGGATCGTGACGGGTCTGGCCTGGACACCCATGGGCGGCGATATCCTGTTTATTGAAGCCAGTAAGATGCCTGGAAAGGGAAACCTGACCCTTACCGGACAATTAGGTGATGTGATGAAAGAGTCCGCCAAGGCAGCTATGAGTTATATCCGGGCGCATGGAAAAGAATTCAATCTGGAAGAAAATTTCCAGGAAAAACTGGATATCCATATTCACGTTCCGGCCGGCGGCATTCCCAAAGACGGGCCATCAGCCGGTGTTACACTGTTCACAGCCTTGCTGTCTCTGTTAACCGAAGAAAAAGTAAGGAATGATATCGCCATGACCGGTGAGATCACTATGCGCGGTAAGATATTACCGGTTGGCGGAATAAAGGAAAAAGTACTGGCAGCCCATCGGGCTGGTATTTTTACGGTAATTCTACCTGAGAAAAACAAGTCGGATGTCAGCGAAATACCTGAGATGGTTAAAAAAGAAATGAAGTTTTTCTATGTCAAGTGCATGGAGGATCTTGTCAAGCATGCTTTTCGGAAAAAAATTCAGAAACCAAAAAGTAATATGATGACGCCGGAAGCACGAGCATAGTGTTTGAGGGTTAAACAACAGGTAAAAGAAGTGATTAAATGGATCCGAAAAAAGATTATTATAAAATACTTGGCGTAAGCGAAAATGCCTCGAATGATGAAATCAAAAAGGCTTATCGAAAGTTAGCCAAGGAATTTCACCCGGATGTCAGGGCTGGTGATAAAAATGCAGAAAACCGCTTTAAGGATATCAGCGAAGCCTACGCAATTTTAAAAGATCCGGAAAAACGCAAACAATACGATATGATGCGGAAGAATCCCTTTGCTTCCGGACAGGGTGGTTTTGATTATGGGGATTTTGGAAATAGCGGTGGGTTTCGGGTTAATTTTGGGGGTAGTGGAGGTAACTTTGGCGGATTGGACGATCTCCTGGGCAGTTTCTTTGGCTTTGGTGGCCGGCGGGGACCATCCCGATCCGGTTTTCAGGGAGACTTCCGGGATTTCAGTCAGCGGGCACCGCGAAAAGGGGCGGATTTTGACTCCAGCATTACCATTCCTTTTGAACTCGCAGCTCTGGGTGGCGAAACCCTGGTTCAAACACCTATCGGGAAGCATATAAAAATTAAAATAGCACCAGGAACCGAGGAAGGAAAAAAGATAAAGATTACCGGACAGGGTTCACCTGCCCCCAGAGGCGGGGAACCCGGTGATCTTTATATTACCATTAGAATAAGCCCTCATCCGAAATTTGAGCGAAAAGGCAATGACATCTATTCGGATGAAGAAATAAATTTTGCACAGGCGTTGTTCGGGACAGAAATAGAGGTGAAGACTATTAATCATCAGACGGTTAAATTAAAAATACCGGCCGGTACCGATAGCGGAAAAGTGTTCCGGCTCAAGAATCTGGGGATACAGTCTTCTAAAGGCCGCGGGAATCATTTTGTCAGAATATTGATTAAATCTCCGAAAAATTTAAGCGGCAAATTAAAAAAGCAATTTGAAGAATGGGCCAAAACTACCGGTATGGACTTTTAATATACTTTCAAGTTCACCCAGATCATCAATGGTCAATGATAAATTCTTAATCTGAAATTTGCCTCCAGTATGCATTTCAAGTTCTTTGAATCAGCAGATTGAAAAGATGTCAAAGAGAACCTCACCCCTCATTTTCTCTCGTACCAAACCGAATTTTATTCTGGATGAAATGTTAAAGGGATTAGTTCGCTGGTTGCGTTTTCTGGGTTTTCATGCCTGCACCCTCACAGATTGGGAAAAAATGGGTTCGAATCCTTCTCCAGAAGCAAATTATATTTTTGTCACCGGAAGCGAAAAAAATCTTAGTAAATATAAGGATTTGAGTCTACAATCCGTGCTATTGAAGTCAGATAACATATCAGATCAGCTTGCCGAACTAAATGAAAGGCATAACATTTTTGATCAAATGGAACCACTGACTATCTGCAGTGAGTGCAATGTTAAAATTGAGACAGTAAGTAAAGAATCGGTTAAATCTCAAATTCCGGATCAAATCTTTAAATATCATGATCATTTTTGGCATTGTCCCAATTGCAAAAGGATATACTGGGAAGGTGGCCATATCAAGAGGCTAAAAGACAAACTAATTCGAATGGGAGTACCCATTGAGAAATAAACCAATCCGATCATAAGCCATATTTAATATCCCAGCTTAAATTACTCTCATCCAATAAAAGATTTTCTGCTAATCATCCATTCAATTTTCCTTTATATTTTAAGCCTCTAAAATTGAATCGGAAAGGAGAATAAATGATAGACACCAAAGTATTTGAAAAAGTAACGGAAAAGATTGATGTACTTCGACCGGAAATGATTGAGTTTCAGAAGTCAATAACCAGGATTCCGGCCCTGAGTCCCGGCAGCGGTGGTGAAGGAGAATGGGATAAAGCAGTTTTTATCAAAGGTTATTTGGAGAAGCGGGGACTTAAGGATATCCAGCAAATTGACGCACCGGATGCAAAAGCAAAAATGGGAAAACGACCAAACCTGATCGTTAAAATTCCCGGCAAAAATTCAAAACTATCAGTCTGGATTATGGCACACACCGATGTGGTACCGGAAGGTGATCGGAAAAAATGGGATACCGAACCATTTGAAGTGGTGGAGAAGGATGGAAAACTGTTTGGTCGGGGCACTGAAGATAACCAGCAGAGCCTGACCAGCTGTATCTTTACTGCCCTTGCCTTAAATGATCTCAAAATTCAACCTGAATACAATTTAAATATCATTTTAGTCGCAGACGAGGAGACCGGATCCGAATTTGGTCTCACCTACCTGCTGAAGCATCATAAAGAAATGTTCAAAAAGGATGATATCATCATGGTACCGGATGCCGGCTTGCCGGACAGCAGCCAGATTGAGGTCGCGGAAAAAGGTATCGCCTGGATCAGGTTCGTGACCAAAGGTAAGCAGTGCCATGCCAGTCTTCCGGACATGGGGATAAACGCCTTTAAAGCAGCTTCACATTTGGTGGTAGAATTGGGAAAACTTTATGATATTTTCAATGCCAGCAGCAAGGTGTTCGATCCCCCAACCAGTACATTTGAGCCTACCAAAAAGGAGGCAAATGTACCTAACGTGAATACCATACCAGGCGAAGATGTTTTTTATCTGGATTGCCGGATTTTACCTCAATATAAAGTTGATGACGTGCTAAAAAAGGTGCGGGAAATATGCGATGGGGTGGAAAAGAAATTTAAGGTAAAAATAGACTTTGATCTCTCCCAGAGAGAAGACGCCGCTCCTGCCACTCCCGTAGATGCCCCGGTGGTTAGAAAATTGATGAACGGAATAAAAGAAGTTTACGGGGTAGAGGCAACTCCAATGGGCATCGGCGGTGGAACGGTTGCAGCTGTTTTCCGCCGGGCTGGCTTACCCGCTGCGGTATGGTCCACCATTGATGATGTTTGCCATCAGCCAAACGAATACTGCGTTATTGATTATATGGTGAACGATGCAAAGGTGTTTGCCCACGTTTGCCTGCAACAGGACAAGTAAAAGATCAAAAATAAAAGTTATTTTCAGGCGTCTCACTCTGGGACGCCTTTTTTGTTTACTGACCAATCTTTCTGTTTTTCAAGAATTCCTGGATTGCCTTTGCAGCAAGCGGCACATTGTCCGTTGCCAGAATATCAACCCCCTTTTCCAGAACTTTTATATAAACGCGGGTACCCCTTTTCTCGGCAGAATTATCGATGTTATGCATCGTCCCCAGGATTACCCTTATTCCATGAGCATGCAATAATTCGTACACTTCAGGTTCGGGTTCGGTTACTCCGACAAAAACCACTAATCGTTTCGGATCAATTCCGGTATCCAGAATACGCTGCACACCTTCTACCGTATGAGCAGAAGCAGAAATAACCAATTGCGGGTGCAAAGCAGCAAGGGTTTGTAGCTGGTCAATGGTATAGGTTATAACCATGGAATACGATAACGCGTTTTCATTTATCAGGGCAGCTACAATTTCCTGCGGAGAGACATCTTTTTTACTGTCAACTTCAATTATTGCTTTATCTCTCCCCCATCTTAGTACCTCATTAAACAGAGGGATTTTAAAGGCAGTAATTTTACCCTCATTATCGACCAGTGATAATTTCTTCAATTCGGTATAGCTAAAATCGGATACCCTGCCCTTTCCTGTAGTTGTCCGATCCACTGTTTCATCGTGCATCATGATCAGATTATTGTCGCTGGTTTTTCGGACGTCACATTCAATAAGGCATGGCGCGTAAAACAAGGTATGCTGGAATGTTTCGATGGCATTTTCCGGATAACCAGGCATAGGACCACCCCGATGGGCACCGATAAGCGGTTCTTCTATTTTGCTAAAGCTTAAGTATTGTCGGAATTCCTCAACTGTTCGGAAGCTAACATAGTAGTAATCTTTAGTAAAATTTGATTTGAGATAAGGCAGCACAAGCAGCAAAATAAAAAGGACGACCAGAATAACGCCAACGAATCGTTTCATAGTATAGTTACCTCAAAATTCATCATTTTTAGACTCAAATATTCAAAAACAAAAAACGGCAGAAGCTACCACTTCCACCGTTTTCTTGCGGAGAGGGTGGGATTCGAACCCACGGTTCCCCGTTAGGAGAACACGCGAT
>CAYVKM010000069.1:0-20654 GCA_964452045.1 uncultured Calditrichaceae bacterium | reverse complement strand
ATGAATATAAAAATTATCCAGATTTTTTTCATAAGTTCAGACAATAATTAATAAATTCAATGAAATTATTTAAAATAAAAAGTAAAAAACAGTGCAGTGGCTGTATTAAAATTTGTCCCCCCAGGATTTCCAAATCTAAAAGAAGCCTCATTGGAAATCGTGGCATTAAGTTGTAATTCCCCGCCAATACAAAATCGTGAATCCAAATAATATTCTGACCCAAAACATAAACCAACTAAATAGTCAAAGACAGTATCTTCTCTTTTGGGCGTATAGATAAACGTTCCGAATCTAAGTCCCAGATAAGAGGACAGCTTTTCTTTTTTCACATAACCTCGAAAAGAAAATCCCAGGGAAATATCTGTGAATTTATGCGAAGCATTTAAATAACCGAAAGCCGGTGCAAGAACGATTCTGTTACCCACCCAGACCGGAAAATAGAAATCTAATTGCTGTTCCTGTACGGCGGCAGAAATCCCAATATTCCCTGCCTTTGGTTGGGCAGACAAACCTTCAATGGAAATCAAAATGAAGAAGAGGAAGGGAATTAAATAACCATGGTAATCATATTTCATTAAATATCTCCCTTAAATAGTTTATTAAAAATTTGCGCTTTTAAAGAGCCAACAACTTTCCAATTATTCACAAAAAGTAAACCGTCGCCAATCTTCCCGGAGCCATCCGGTAGGATCGGCCCAATACCGGCAATCCATGCGATTAATGATATAAATATCCAACCAATTGACCAGCCCCTCTCCTTCTAAATAAAAATAGGCCCGATACAATCCCGAGGGAATAAAAGAACCATCCTCCTTGATCAAATTCCATTTCATAAATTGTGAATCACTGTTTTTATGAATAATCTCTACCGGAGTCAATACTTTGCTGATGGCCGCACCATTACTTATCACACCTGGTTCATCATCCTGTCCGGGGGCGATTCCTCGAAAAATTTCAATTTTTATATTTTCTGGCAAATGGGCAAAAGTAACATAATATTCATTTTTAAGACTTCCTCCCGGACCAAAATCATAAGATGGGTTTGGGTACACGGTAAATAATTTATATTCGCTTCCCTCCATAGGATAGGAAGGATTACCAAGAACAAACCCGGTACCATACGGTTCGCTAAAGCTGGTTATTCGGATTCCGGTGATAACTGGTGATGTTTTTAGGGCAACAGTACTGGTAATATCCAGATTTTTCGAACTGTCACAATTGACTAAGATTGTTGTTAATAAAGCAGTTAAGAAAATTGTAAAGAGATGGATAATGTTAATTCTCATAAAAATTCCCTTTCAAAAACCCTATTAGATGGTTAATGGAATTTAAATAAATACTGAGCACAACAACTTGATAAACAAGACAGACTATATTTGTCCAGATCTAAATTCTCTTAACGCATGGATACATTGAAATTGAACTAAATTTTGATAATTTATAACAATAAAACTTATTTGCGATTGTGGTAAAGGATAGGTGTGAGAAAAATACCGATATGATTGAATTAACAGTTTCTATAATACATATTTCAAGCATTGCAGACCTCCCAGCCTTTTAGCTTGTAATTTAATGTACGCATTTATCAGGAATTTGTCAATAAAAGATTATGCTCTTGTTATTTGAGGAATATATTTTAGGAGAGAAATTGAGGAAAAAATAGAGGTAGGTTAGGTATAGAAATCCTACCAAAAGTCAAAAATAGCCTTATCGATTATTTGTAGCGATTCCGCCGCTGTTCCCGCCGGACTTCCCGGCGGATTTTATCAAACTGGGATTTCCAGTAGGCGTGTTGGGCGGCGGTGCGGGAAAAATGGTGTCCCCCATCCCCGGTGGCCACAAAATACATATAACGGGTGTCAGCCGGAAAAAGCGCCGCCAGAATAGATAGTTTCCCCGGATTATTGATCGGACCAGGTGGTAATCCCCGGTATTTGTAGGTATTATAAGGTGAATCAATTTCCAGATCCTTATCCAGCAATCGCCGGGGCGGACCGGGAATAATATACTGGATGGTAGGATCTGCTCCCAACAGCCAGCGTTTTTTCAGCCGGTTGTGGTAAACCGAACTGACCAGCACCCGTTCCGAATCCACGATCACTTCACCTTCAATAATGGAAGCCATGGTGACGATCTGATGCTGGGTCATACCCAGTTTCCGCAATTGCCGTTGAACACTGTCCGGTTTAAAAATCTCCAGCGTATTGCCAACCAGGAGCCGGATAATTTCATCCGAGTTCATTCCATAATTAAAAAAGTAGGTTTCCGGAAGCAGATAACCTTCCAGTTTGTTTTGCTCCACTCCAAGGCTATGCGTATAAACCGAATCGTAAACCAGTTCCATAAATGTGGTGGAATCGATCCCAATATTTTCACTCAAAATATGGGCCATCTCTTCCGCCTGGATCCCTTCCGGCAGGGTTACTTTAATTTCGGCCAGTTTCGGTTGGGTCAGATAGGTGAGTAAATGCCAGGGATGCAAGTTCTCCGGCACTTTAAAAAGACCGGCCTGCATCCGGTTTTGATACCCGGATATTTTGCCCAGTAAAACAAAGAAAGTTTTATGTTCCAGCAGGCTATCCTTCTCCAGAATATTGGCGATCTGGGAAAGTGAAGATCCTTTAGGAATAAACACAGTTTTCTGGGTGATCTGGTCCGGATCCGGTGCGATATAAACCGGAAAGAAGTAGAGCTTTATAAACAGGGCAATTATCAATAAAAAGGCAAGCGTGAATCCCTTTAAATATCGCCTGAAGTAATATAAAGATGCCCGAAAGATCAAATATAGACCAAATAAGATTTTAGATATAATTAAACGAATATTCATAAATTAAACTATCGGCGCCAAACAAAGAAAAATTCAATTCCATTTCCAGATTATCACCACTCCGAAATAATCTAATTTTCTGGATAATCAAGAGTTTTACTGATCTCAATCATTTCATTCAATTTCTTCAGGGCGGAGCCGCTATCAATAGCTTTAATCGCTTTTTTTACGCCCTCTTTCAAATCTTTGACCAGACCACTCACTTTTAAAGCCGCCGCCGCATTGATAACCGTAACATCGCGGGGACCACCGGGTTCACCATTTAATATTTTCAGGGTTATTTCCTTATTCAAAGCCGCATCTCCACCCTTTAGACTCTCGATGGGCCAGCGCTTTAAACCAAGATCCTCCGGAGTGATGGTGTACTCTTCCAGCCGCTTGCTGTTCACTTCAACCACGTGGGTTTTGCCGCAGATATTCACCTCATCCAGTCCGTTCTCGCCACTGACCACCATCCCGCTGAAAATGCCAAATTCCTGCAATACCTGGGCTATCAGTTTGGATAATTTCTGATCGTATACCCCGATCAATTGCCTTTTGGTGAGCGCTGGTTTGGTCAGAGGATCCAGGATATTGATAATCGTTCTCGCCCCCAGGCTCTGCCTCAGACCGGCAAAATTGCTGATGGATGGTTTGTAACGCGGGGCAAAAATAAAAGCCAGACCCACCTTATCAAAAATATGATAAAAATCATCCGGAAAAAGTTCGGTTTTCACTCCCAGCGCCTTGAGTACATCGGCACTGCCACATTGGCTCGATACGGAATGGTAGCCATGTTTGATCACTTTAGCCCCGGCCCCGGCAGCAACGATGGAAGCTACAGTAGAAATATTAAAAGTGCCAAGATTATCACCACCGGTACCACTGGTATCGATGGCATTTTCGTCAGAAATTGAAAGCGGGGTGATCTTGTCCCGGTAAGCTTCCACCTGACCGGCCAGTTCATCCACTGTGCTGCCTTTCATCTGCAGGGCCACTAGAAATGCAGATATCTGGGCTTCGGTGGCCTGGTTGGACAGAATTTCTTCCATCACCTTGTAGGACTCTTCCCGGGTCAGACTCTTTCCTTCCATAAATTTTGCAATAGCTTCTTTTATCATCGTTTTGTCCTGGTTAATTGCTATAATTTCTTTATCATAAGATCCGTTATTTCACTTTAAGAAATATTGTTTAAATTCAGCCCGGTTCAATATCGCTGATAATACTGATCAATTTTATTCTTCATCGAGTAATTTATCCCGTAGCGTAAATCCACCGGTAAAAAAACATTTGAAATTTGTTTCTCATCCTCTGACCAGTTTATGGTAATAAATCCCAGATATTCACCGTCCCGGCCGGCCTGGACAATCATTTGATTATTTTTCTGTATTGCTTTTCTCTCCTGGGTATGGCCGGCAATGACCACATCAATCTGTGGGAATTTCTCGGCCATTTTTTTCCCGGAATCATAGGAACCATGGCAGAGCAGAACCAGTAAATCCACCGCCGGTCTTAATTTGTTCAGATAATTTTCCATAAGAGAAATTGGGGATTCCACCTCAACATTGGATGAGAAAAATGGATCGTATACCTCGGGAAACAGAATGCTGATAATACCCACTTTTTTCTTTCCTCTTTCCTGGATGAGGTAAGGTGGAAACTGATTTAGTTTTTCAGACTGTATTCTAATATTTGCGCTGATCAGGGGGATACCGGTATTCAGGTAAGCGTTAATCAGAAATGGTGCTCCTTCAATATATTCTTGTTCTCCCAGACCGATCGCATCGTACCTGAAATCCTTCATCAGATCGATCATCAGGTGATTACCTTCCGTCAAGGGATAGGAATTCAAAAAATCTCCACTGTCCATCAGAATTAGATCCGGATGGCTGTTGCGAAGGGAATCTATCGCGCCGACCAGTTGAATCATTCCACCCAACTGATTCCCGCCACAGTAACAGGCTTCCAGATTACAGTTTAAATTGGTGGTATAGGCAATATACAAGGGTTGTCCGGTAATTTTTTGGGGAAAAATTGTGAGGAGCATTCCCAGTAAAAAAAGTGTAATTAATTTTCCGCCCTGGTTCATTTTTCTTTTCATTTTAAAGTTATTATCGATTTATTAAGCTGTTTCTTAAAATTTGTAAAATTACACCCGTATAAAAACGGATAGTTCCAATTTAACTCTAAAAGGGTGGGATAAGGAAATAATAATTGATTCTGCGATAAACAGGTCAGCTCGCCGAAATCTGTGCGGAAGTGAGCTTCTCTATCTGGGCATCGGCATGGTAGGAACTGCGTACCAGCGGTCCACTCTCCACATGTTTAATTCCCAGAGATTCTCCAATCTGCTTAAACTCGGCAAATTCCTCCGGGGAATAAAAATTTTCCACCGGCAAATGTCTGGCGTAGGGCTGGAGGTATTGTCCGATGGTTAAAATATCCAGACGAATGTCCACCAGTTGCTTGATCAGATCGATTACCTCGTCCCGGGATTCACCCAGGCCAATCATGATCCCGGTCTTGCTGACCAAACCATGCTGTTTAGCTTCAAACAGAATATTGATGGAACGAGTGAAATCGGCCTGTGCCCGCGCTCTGGGATAAAGGCGGGGAACTACTTCCAGATTATGATTCAAAATATCAGGCTTTGCCTGAAAAACCTTCTCCAATGCTTCCAAGTTACCATTAAAATCTGGGATAAGTACTTCAATAGAACAGTCAGGTGAGGTCTTCCGGATCGCCCTGATAGTCTCAACAAAGATCTGCCCTCCCCCATCTTCCAGATCATCACGGGTTACCGAGGTTATAACTGCATGCCGCAGCTTGAGTTTTTTCACCGCTTCTGCCACTCTTTCAGGTTCTTTACAATCCGGCAGTCCCGGGCGACCTTTTTGAACCGCACAAAATTTACAATTCCGGGTGCAGATATCACCCAAAATCATAAAGGTAGCAGTCCGGCGAGACCAGCAATCACCAATATTAGGACATCGGGCACTCTGACAGACGGTATGCAACTGATCGTTATCAATCAGCTCCCGGACTTCCCGAAAAACTTTACCCCCTGCCAGCCGAACCTTGAGCCACTGGGGACGACGTTCCACCGACAATTAATTTAACTCCATTGAAATTTAAAATTTATCCGTTATTACCTTATATCTATTAGACTTCCTACCACCTGATCAGCGCCGAAGCCCAGGTAAAACCGCTGCCAAATGCAGCTATTGCCACCAGACTTCCCTCTTTAATCCTCCCTTCTTTCCAGGCCTCACTCAGACAGATAGGGATGGTCGCTGCAGTGGTATTGCCATATTTTTCAATATTGCTGTACATCTTATCCATCCCGATGCCAAGACGTTGGGCCACTGCCTCGGTAATCCGCAGATTAGCCTGGTGCGGCACCACCAGATCCACATCTTTGATGGAATAACCGGTTTTTTCCAGGGCCTCATGAATAACCTCCGGAAACCGGGTAACCGCATGCTTGAAAACATAGCGACCTTCCATTTTGGGATAGATCCGATCCGTTTCCAGCATCTCAGGCGTTATTCGGGGGTGATGAGTTACCGAAGGCCACTCTGCCCATAATTTTTTGGTATAAACGCCGTCGGCATGGAGATGTGTGGTCAATACCCCTCTCTCTCCATTTTCCGAGGCGGTTAACACAGCCGCACCGGCACCATCTCCGAAGAGAACTGCCATGTCCCTCCCCCCGGTGGTCAGATCCAGGCTGGTACTCTGGATTTCTGCACCAACCAGTAGTATATTATTGTAATGGCCGGTCTTGATAAATTGATCGGCCACAGAAAGTCCATAAATAAATCCACTGCACTGGTTCCTGATATCCAGTGCCGGTATTCCGGGAATTTGCAATTTTTCCTGCAACCAGCATCCCCCACCGGGAAATTCTGAATCGGATTCCATGCAGGCAAAAATGATGAGATCGATATCCGCAGATGTCATTTTGGCTCGCTCCAGGGCCATTTCCGATGCTTTAAGCGCCAGACCGGATACCGTATCACCTTCTTTCACCCAGCGGCGTTCAACAATCCCGGTACGTTCCCGGATCCATTCATCGGAGGTATCCATTAATTTCTCTAGCTCCTGGTTAGTCACCACTCGTTCAGGGAGATAATGTCCCACGCCTGCAAAAATAGTTCGTCTCATTTTTATTCCCTTCGGTTGATTTCTGATTCAAATTTAAATTAAATAACAAAACTATATCAAGAAAAGTTTAAAATTGTGAATTATCCCAAATTACCCCGAGATAACAATAAACCAGAAATGAGCTGAATTATTGTGGCAAGATTTTATGGTTACTGGAATTAACTCGAGTTTAGTGGAATACATCACCAGGTTTCAAGCTAAAGCCACGCAGAAATTCACTGCTGTTTAGAACTTTTTTGCCTTGTTTCTGTAATTCCAGGATGCTGATGACTCCGGGATTGCAGGCAATGTGAATTTCCCCTTTTTCAAATTTGATGATCTTTCCCGGCGGAGCGTCCCGGTGAATTTCATCCACAATCCTGGCAGCATAAAATTTGATTATCTCACCATTCAAGAGAGCGTATGCACCAGGATAAGGTGATAATCCATGAATCCAGTTTTTTACTTTTTCCGCTGGCTGATCAAAGGATACATGGCACATCTCTTTGGTGAGCTTAGGGGCGGGTGTCGCTTCTGCATCTTCCTGCAGGACAATGGTAGCAATATCGTTCGCCAGTTCATCCACGGTTTTTAACAATAAATCGGCACCGATGCCTGCCAATCGGTCGTGCAAACTTCCGGCGGTCTCATTTTCTAGAACCGGTACCTTTTTCTGGGACAGCATTCCACCGCCATCAATCTGTTGGGAAATTTTAATGATTGTTACACCAGTCTCCTTTTCCCCGTTGATTATCGTCCAGTTGATCGGGGCAGCACCGCGATATTTCGGAAGAAGGGATGGATGCACATTAATTGTTCCCAGTGGTGGAATGGTAAAGACCAATTCGGGCAATATCCGAAATGCCACCACGATAAAAATATCTGCCTGGAGGGATTTTAACTGTTCTAAAAAGTTTTGTTCGGATAATTTTTCTGGCTGGAAAATAGGAATGCCAGATAATTTTTGCGCTTCTTTCTTTATTGGGGTAGGAAAAATATTCTGTCCTCTGCCCCTGGGCCGATCCGGCTGGGAGACCACACCGACGATCCGATGTTGTGAGTTTGCGATTTTCAGAAAGGAGGGCACGGCAAATTCCGGTGTACCCATAAAAACAATTTTCAATTTTTTCACTAGTAGGTGTAAATCTGCTCTATTTCTTTTAACTGGGGTTCGAGCAATTTCTTTGTCAGAATAGAAATCTTATCAACGAAAAGCACTCCCTCCAGATGATCAAATTCATGCTGGAAGACCCTGGCCAGTAAATCATCCATCTCTTCCCTGACTTTTTTACCATCGAGTGTCTGATATTCCACTTCTATATTAAACGGTCTGTTGACATCTGCCCGGATATTGGGAATACTAAGGCACCCTTCTTCCAGAACATTCGACCCATCAACTTTAAGGATTTTGGGATTGACATAAGCTTCGGCTTCCCATTCTTCGTTAATGAGCTTTTTGTCAATGACGAATAGCCTTTTGGATACATTTACCTGCGGTGCAGCTAAACCGATCCCCTCATTCAGACGCATGGTTTCGACCATATCCTGAACAAGCTGTTCGAGATTTTTATCAAATTTTTCAACCGGTTTGGCAACTTTCCGCAAGGTCGGATGACCAATCTTAATTATATTTAAAACTGACATTCATACCTCAATTTATAAAGTACCAAGCGAATTTATTAATACATCTCATCTATTGACAATTAGATGCATTAAGCCGGGCGTTTGATACTCGTAATCGCTGTTCTTTCAACTTCAAGTTTCACATTCTCATCCACTTTAATGATAAGAACTTTATCATCATCTTTGGTAGCCACTACTTTACCGTGAAGTCCACCGGCAGTAACCACCTGATCCCCCTTTTTCACCGCCTCAAGCATTTTCTGCCGCTCCTTTTGCTTTTTTGCCTGGGGACGTAAAATGAGCAGGTACATGATTAGAATGATCAGGATTAAAGGCAGGAAGGAGAGAAAAGCATTTCCACCCTCGCCGCCACTCTGACCACCGGCCATTGCATACAATGTTTCAACCACTGATTATCTCCTTTTTATTCTTTAAATCTAAAAAATATAACATCACGATGCTGATTCAACAACTTTATTTTTAAAGTTAGCTCGATTCCGTACGAAAGGCATTCAAAAATGATTTCTTCCACTCAATATAATTTTTATCAACAATACTCTTCCTGGCTTCTCTAACAATATTTAAATAAAAATGAATATTATGAATCGTCGCCAAGCGTAATCCCAGAACCTCATTTACATTGAACAGGTGGCGGATGTAAGCTCTGGAAAAATTTGAACACGCATAACAGCCACAAGTTTCATCGAGTGGTTTAAAATCCTGCTTATATTTCGCATTTCGAATAACCAGTTTACCATTACTGGTAAAAACAGTTCCGTTCCGGGCATTACGGGTAGGTATAACGCAATCGAACATGTCCACTCCACGATCAATCGCATCGAGAATATCCTCTGGCATACCAACACCCATAAGATAACGGGGTTTATCCTGAGGCAGAAGATCGGTGCACAGCTCGGTCATTTCGTTTCTTACATCCTGGGTTTCCCCCACCGCCAGTCCTCCGATGGCAAAACCATCGAAATCAAGATCCAGTAAACCATTTACACTTTCCCGGCGAAGGTCCTGATAAATGCCACCCTGAACAATACCAAACTGAAACTGACGATAATCATACAAAGAGCAGGTCTCTGCAAAACGTTTTTTCGACCTCCGGGCCCAGTCCAGCGTCAGCAGATGGGCTTTTCGTGCGGTTTCCTGATCACTGGGATTGGCAATGCACTGGTCCAGCACCATCATGATATCGGAACCGATGGTTCTTTGAATATCCACTACTTTTTCCGGTGAAAAAAAATGGGTGGACCCGTCCCAGTGTGATTTAAATTCCACTCCTTCTTCACTGATTTGTCTGAGTTCATCCAGGCTGTACACCTGGAAACCGCCACTGTCTGTGAGAATAGACCCCGGCCAGCCATTAAATTTGTGGAGTCCCCCGGCTTTTAGGATAATGTCAAGTCCCGGTTTGAGATAAAGGTGATAGGTATTACCCAGAATTATATGAGCACCATTCTCCTTCAGATCCAAAGGGCTTAATGTTTTAACGGTACCGATGGTCCCGACGGGCATAAAAATAGGGGTATGCACTACCCCGTGATCGGTTTCAAATAAACCTGCCCGTGCCCGGGTATTCCGGTCCTGAGCCTCAATAACAAATTTCATTTATTCCATTTTTGACTTGCTTTAAATAGCAGTTTAAACCGTGAAGAAGTCAGATTTGCAGTGTCCTTAGACTAATTCAATATCAATGACTAAATCTTTTTGCAAATCAAATTTCTTGGTAATTTTTCGTTCCAATTCAATCTTATTTATCTTCTCGATTATCAGGGTAAAGATATTATCCGTATCTGACTTTTCGGTAATCACACCTTCCGTATTTACCGTACCTTTTTGCTGATTATCATAGTAGGCAACAATGACATGATCTCCGGTATCCAAAGCTGCTAATACTTCCTTAAGATTACCAATATCTCGTTCCTGTTCAATGAGCTCCTCATCATGAGAAAGCATAATTTCCTTAATATCACCATCATTATAATTAAACTCAAGAACACCACCACCTGTTTTGGCATAGACCAGTTTATCGGTAGCACTTTCGATCATTCGTCGCTCAAGGTTTATAATCTTACCGGTGAAGCTATAATCGGAAGTATCAATAATCTCTACACTTATCGGTATGTCATCCGTGCTTCCATCATAACCTATCCGTAAGATTTCAATCTGCTGACCAATACCAATTTCTTCAATCACCCTTTTAATTTCCTGCGGGGACATAGCCCCGGTACGGCCTTTAAATCTTACTTTTTTGTTCCTAAAAGGCCACCAAAAATATCTTTGTGAAACATTTTCAGCATCCCTGTCCGATTGAGTATTCCTTTGCCAATGATACCTTTTCTTGCTCATATTCACCTCAATCATTCAATGTTGAATTAGTATTCTAAAATAATAAAAGTTATGGAGATAATGCAAATCTTATTTTGCGCGATAAAATTTACCTGCTTAAATCTTTAGAGCAAGAATAATAAAATTAATTTCAAAAATTTTATTTGGGTACCTTACAGTTCAATCTTCTAAAAAAGCAAACATATTTTTTCACAAAACTATTGAAAATGTGGGTTATTCTTCGTAATCTTGATCAATTTTGATCCGGGATAATACTGAAAACAAAACCAGAATATGAATCAGAATCAAGTACAGATAAAAATATAAAAATTAGGAGAGCCAAATGACACGCGTTTTAGTGACTGGAGCTGTGGGACAAATCGGATCCGAATTAACTATGGTTTTAAGGGAAAAATATGGAAATGATAATGTGGTGGCTACCGGACGAAAAACTGCCCCCAGTGAAAAATTATTAAATTCAGGTCCCTTTGAGTATGCAGATTGCACCGATTTCGAAAAACTTAAATCGGTAATCCGAAAATATAAAATCGATACCATTTATCATCTGGCGGCTATCCTCTCCGGGGTAGCAGAAGCCAAACCACAACTAGCCTGGGATGTAAATATTAATGGCCTCTATAACGTTCTGGAACTGGCCAGGGAATTCAAATGTGCAGTTTTTACCCCCAGCTCAATCGGAGCATTTGGTCCTGGTACACCCCTGGATAATACCCCACAGGACACCATCCAGCGCCCCAACACTATGTATGGAGTCACTAAAGTAGCGGGTGAACTCTTATGCGATTATTACTATAAACGTTTCAAGGTTGATACCCGTGGTTTGAGATACCCGGGAATCATATCCAATGAGACATTGCCTGGCGGTGGCACAACTGATTATGCGGTTGAAATCTACTACGAAGCGATTAAAAAGAAAAAATATACCTGTTTTCTTCAAAAAGGAACCAAACTTGACATGATGTATATGCCGGATGCTCTGGAGGGGGCAATTAAATTAATGGAAACCGATACCTCCAAACTGAAACACCGGAATGCCTTTAATGTGACTGCGATGAGCTTTGCTCCGGAAGATATTTATGCAGATATCAAGAAACATATCCCGGATTTTACCATGGACTATAAGGTCGATCCGGTTCGCCAGGGTATCGCAGATTCCTGGCCCAATTCCATGGATGATTCTGCTGCCCGTAAGGAATGGGGGTGGAAACCCAAATATAATCTTTCGGAAATGACCAAGGACATGCTACAGGTTCTCTCCAAAAAATTAAAGTAATTATTAAGTTTTATTACTTAATACGGATAAAAAGGCTGGCAATAAGGTCGGCCTTTTTATTTTTATTGAAAATAAACCATTCCGCGCACCCTGTACACCATTTATTATTCACAAAATTTACAATAGATTTTCTATTGACAGCCAAAATCATTGCTATTAAATTTCCGTTGAATTAACGGGTTATACAGAAGTGTCTGAGCATTATCAAAAAACTTTTATTTCGGTAAGAGAATTCGTCGAGAGTTGGGATAAAGAACTTTATGAGTTGACCTATCTCGATTATTTCATTTACCAAATGATTAACTATCTGGGGAACCGCCTCGAGAAGCACTATTTTATTCGGGACAAACGTCATTCTTCCCTTTATCTCGATTTCGATGATCTGGGTACTGTCTGTTTTAATTTAGGAGACGGCTTTGAATTTTTCCTGGAGGAAAATTGCCTGGGTACCTGTCCGATGAATTGTCCCCGGGATTTGGATGGTACGGTAAAAATTGATAAGCAACAGCTGGAAGAGCGGATCAAGAAAAAGCTGGCTTTATTGCAGTCCATCATGATTGGGAATCTGGAAAAAGAACAATGTTTGCGGATCGATATTTTGAATCATGTGATTTTAGATACGCTTCTGCAATTTTATATGGATGAATTTGAGCTTGAAATTAAGGAAGATGATATTGAGCTGCTCGATCTGGCTGAATTTATCGAAAATGTGATCATTGATTTCATCCGGTTCGAAGGTCATGATCTCCTGGAAAAACCGTTTGAAACGGCAATGCAATATTTTGAGGAAATGCTGGAAAATGAAACAGAAGACCAGCAAAATAAGGGGTGGGATTCAAAGCAATCCTCCTGGGAACCACCCCATGACCAACCCGAGTGGAATGAAGTATCGGACACAATCGATAATATCTTTTTACGATTCATCTCGGACCAGCATTATAATCCGGCGCATAATTCGGATGCTCTGGTACACGATATAAATTATTTCAATAAATACCTGAGGGAAGAGGCAGACATCGATAAAATTTCCGATTTAAGGGAATACCACCTTGCCGAATTTTTCAGTAGCTGGTTGGTCAGAGAATTTGTGATGGGAGATGAAAAACAAATTTCTCACATCTTCCGGGCAGTTGCCCGATTTATTACTTTTCTTTATCATTACTACAATATCAATTTAAAGCGGGATTTCCTGCGCTGCTATGACAAGCTGAAAATAGACCTGCCCAGAGTTATTAAGGCTACAAACATCTTTATTTCTGAATATAATTTATTGGATACCATTTTACTGAATGAAGAGCTGATAAACAATAACCGGATTGGTTTCCTTAAAATAAATGAGATCCTAGATAAATCAGAAAAACTGATCGAAGTCCAGGATATTAAAACCACCGCCCAAAAAGAAATTATTAAATTGAATTCCAGCACATTAAATAGTTTACAGCCTGGTGATATTATCCATACTCGCTTAATCAGAAAGAATGGAACCTGGGAAATTTTGGAAATTCAATTTATCTATCCGCAATTGGCAGCACGATTTATCTAAGAACTATTCATTTTGCAAAAATATTTCTTGTTTTCTCCAAAATGGAATCATATATTTTTTACAGACAATGGGGCTCTCCCCTATAAAAACCTCCCACCCAAATTAAAATATTTTGGCCCCATTGTCTTAAAAAAGGGACATGAACAGTGTCCCTTTTTTTTATTTGACCAGAGTGCTCCGGTTAAACGATATTCATTGATTACCTCGATTTTAAGTCAAATTCAATTCCTGTTATATTGCTTTCACAAAAAATTTTCATTAGAATTAAAATTAGTTTTTGGTAAGGAACCCGATTGCTTCAAGTTTACTACAACTAAATATGAAAACAGAATTGAGGTGAATATGTCCGCAAAATTATCAAATAGCTTTAACACGTTAATGAAACTAACAGTAAACAAGAAAGAGTATTCCTATTTTTCATTGATTGAACTGGATAAACAAGGATTGTTAAATGTGAACCGGATTCCTTTCTCTATTCGTATTCTTATCGAGAACCTTTTGCGTAATGAAGACGGAGTGCTTGTAAGCCGGGAGAACGTGGAAAGGATTCTCGACTATAATCCAAAGAAAGTGAAAACTGCCGAAATCCCCTTTATGCCGGGGCGGGTTGTGTTGCAGGATTTTACCGGAGTTCCGGCAGTGGTCGATTTGGCGGCGATGCGTGATGCAGTGAAGAAGTTTGGCGGTAATCCCGAGCAAATAAATCCCATCGTTCCTTCAGATCTGGTGATTGATCACTCTGTCCAGGTGGATTATTTTGGTACGCCAAACGCTTTCCAATTAAATGTTGAGAAGGAATACGAGCGAAATAAGGAGCGTTATAGGCTAATCAAATGGGCCCAACAGAGTTTCAAGAAATTTAGTGCCGTTCCACCAGGAACCGGTATCGTTCATCAGGTGAACCTGGAATATCTGGGAAAGGTTGTCATGACTTCTGACCAGGGAAATACCAAGTTTGCCTATCCCGATACTCTCGTTGGAACAGATTCCCACACCACCATGATCAATGGCTTAAGTGTTCTGGGATGGGGAGTTGGCGGAATTGAAGCCGAAGCTGTGATGCTTGGTCAACCTTACTATATGGTGCTTCCGGAAGTGGTTGGGGTCAAACTCACCGGTGCCTTACCGGAAGGATCCACCGCTACGGATCTGGTGCTCACGGTAACGGAAATGCTAAGAAAACAGGGAGTGGTGGGAAAGTTTGTGGAATATTTCGGTCCGGGATTATCCAAGCTCACCCTGCCCGATCGAGCCACAATTGCCAATATGTCTCCCGAATACGGGGCAACAATGGGCTTTTTCCCGATTGATGAAGCAACGCTGGATTATCTCAAATTGACTGCCAGGGATCAGCACCAGATTGAGCTTGTTGAAAAATATGCCAAAGAACAGGGTCTTTTCCGGACAGACAAAACGCCGGAGCCGGAATACGGTGTTAAACTGGAATTGGATATGAATACCATTGAACCCAGCCTGGCCGGACCAAAACGACCACAGGACCGGGTATTACTAAAACAAATGAAACCTGTTTTTCTGAAAGCCTTGAAAGATGTATTCGGAAAATATTCAGAAACATCACAACCTGCATTATCCGATATGATCCAGGAATCGCCGGAAAAGAATCTACATCATGGGTCAGTGGTCATTGCGGCAATCACCAGTTGCACCAATACATCCAATCCTACGGTAATGGTTGCTGCCGGATTATTGGCGAAAAAAGCGATGGAGAAAGGTCTGAAAACAAAACCCTGGGTAAAAACCAGTCTGGCACCCGGAAGCCGGGTAGTAACCGATTATCTGGTAAAATCGGGTCTGCTGAAGTTTTTAGAGGAACAGAAATTTAATGTGGTCGGTTATGGTTGTACCACCTGTATCGGAAATAGCGGACCACTACCCCCGGCCATTGAAAAAACAATTCAGGAGAACGACCTGGTCGTCGCATCTGTTTTGAGCGGTAATCGGAATTTCGAAGGAAGAATCCATCCCAACACCAGGGCAAATTATCTGGCCTCACCACCGCTGGTGGTTGCCTATGCACTGGCCGGGCGCATTGATATCGATCTGGATAAAGAACCTTTGGGAAAAGATCAGCAAGGTAAACCGGTATATCTGAAAGATATATGGCCAACCCAATCGGAAATAAAAGAAACTATCAAAAATTCGCTTGGTGCCAGTATGTTCAAAAAGAAATACAGCGAAGTGTACGATGGAGATGAAAACTGGCGCTCCCTCAATGTAACCGGAGAGGAGCTTTATCATTGGGATCCTGAATCGACCTATATTAAGAATCCGCCATTTTTCGAAAATATGTCCCCGGAGATCCCAAAATTAAAGAATGTTTCCAATGCACGGATACTGGCGTTATTGGGAGATTCGGTCACTACCGATCATATTTCCCCGGCAGGTGCTATACCGGAAAAAAGTCCGGCCGGACAATATTTAATTTCCAATGGTGTAAAAGTAAAAGATTTTAACTCTTTCGGTTCCCGGCGGGGAAATCATGAAGTGATGATCCGGGGGACATTTGGCAATATTCGGATCAAAAACAAATTGCTAAAGGGAGTTGAGGGTGGATATACCGTCTATTTTCCAACCGGTGAGGAAATGTTTATTTACGATGCCGCACTAAAATACCAAAAAGATAATACGTCTTTAATCGTGATTGCCGGAAAGGAGTATGGTACGGGAAGTTCGCGGGATTGGGCTGCCAAAGGCACAGCTTTGCTGGGAATTAAAGCGGTTATTGCCGAGAGTTATGAACGGATCCATCGAAGTAATTTAATTGGCATGGGGGTACTACCGCTTCAGTTTAAACCGGGAGAGAACTTCAATAAATTCAATCTAAAAGGGGACGAATTCTTTAGCATTACCGGCATCGAAAAAAGCTTTACCCCCGGAAAAGAACTGGAAGTAACCGCTATGGGCAAGAAAAATAAATCAACTAAATTTACGGTTATCTCCAGGCTGGATACTGAGATCGAAGTTAATTATTATCGGAATGGAGGAATCCTGCAGACCGTACTGCGGCAGATGATGAAGGATTTTTAAATCCGTTTCCGAATTTTTAATCTCTATTCTGAACTTTCAATTTGGAATTCAAATTACCAGAAAGATAGTAAATCAATCCGGTTACCGCTAAGGCTGTCAATATTGCGTTTTCCAGAAATTTCCAGATATCGATCGGGGAATGTGAGGTGCCAAAACAACCGCAGGAAATATCCAATCCCCGCAGGTATGCCTGAAAAAGCATTATATCAAAGAGAATAAAAAGCAACGTGGTAGTAATAAAGGTTTCCCTGATCCATACTCCGGAAATTAAAAAAATTGCCAGAATCAGTTCAAGGGAAGGGATAAATACTGCCACCCAACGGGATAGAAATGTCCCTGATATTTTATAATTCTCAATTGCCTGGGTAAATCCTATCGGATCCTTTAATTTGGAATAGGATGAGATCAGGAAAACAACGCCCAGAATAATTCTTACCACAAGTAATATGTTTTTTCGGTTAATCAAAGGCTGATCCTCCGCTCTCAACCGGATAATTCTGTTCAAGCCAATGCAGGTAACCCCCTATCAAAATGGATACTGAAGGTGCACCGGATTTGGCAAGCAGACCTGCCGCCAATTTTAGTTGCTCCAAATTCCCGGCTTCATCATAAATGACCAGTGAATCTGAGACAATTCCGGTCGGTAACGATTCCCTTATCAATTTAAACATAGGCAGATTGACCGCTCCCAGGATATGATCGAACTGATAGTCATCCGCAGGCCTGATGTCTATGAAAACAATCCCTGGATTTTTAAGCAATGTGTATGCTGAATCTACCGATATATAATAGATTTTAACAGCATCTGCTTCTTCTATGGGAGAAGTCGAAAGTAGCAATTTCATTGGTATTCCGGAAGAATGGAGTTGGTTAACAACCAACCCCAGGAGCAGTGATAACAGGACGATGAGAGAAATACGATATAAAATTTTCATCATGAAAATATCATGGAAATTTAAGGCCAACCTCTGATAGATGGACGGTTAGGATCCGACTTTCACAAAGACCGGAACATGTTTTTTCAGGATAAAGGGTTCAATAATATCGAAAATGACATCCGTGTCCTGCCGTCCTTCCGACTTCGGATGCAAGGTAAATGTTACTTTAATTGTTCCTCGGGCGGGAATTTCAGTGGTCGGTAAATCTATCTTGAGATTATTGAGGGAAGATTTAATGGTTTCTATCTTCATGGTCTTATCTGTATTATTTGTGATATCGAGATATCGAACTACATCTTCGTCTTTCAGGGAAACCCCCTGGAAATCAATATAAAGAGGATTAAATTCCACATTAGCCCTTACTGTGGCCTGGAGCATTACCCTTACCCGGGATGGTTCAGCATTCTCCAGATAAATGGTGATGGACTTTCTGGTAGTTCCGGATATTCCTTTGGTATTAAAACGAACCTTGATTTCTCCCTGTTCTCCTTTGGCATAATCCAGCTTATTCAAATCGGCAACCGTACAACCACAACTGGTTTGCACTCGCAGGATTTTTAAGGTTGAATCACCCGCATTTGTAAATTTTATGGTTCCCTCTACCATGGTATCGGCAGGAACATCCCCCAAATCTAAAACAGGTGGGGTTAGCAATTCAAATCTTTGGGAAAAAAGCATACTGGGGATAAATGAAAACAAGAAGAAAAACAAAATTTTATAACGATACATAAGCACTCCTTTAAATTTCAATTGTAAAAACTATTTTATTTTCACGCTAATTCTTATTGAGAAGTTTCCAGAGCATCCAAAACATCCTGCATATCCTTTGGTATCGGTTGCTCAAATGACATCTCTTGCCCGGTAACCGGATGAATAAATTTCAGTTTGTAGGCATGCAGTGCCTGCCGTGAGATAAGATTTAACAACTCACGTGCGAAAATTTTCTCCTCATTGGTTTTTAATTGTCCTAACTGCTTTCCCCGGCCATGATATTCCGGATCACCAAACACCGGATGATGAAGATAATTCATATGCGCGCGGATTTGATGCGTCCGTCCGGTTCCTAAAATAACACTAAGATAACTTAAAAAGCGATAGTTTTTTAGAACTTTATAGTAGGTAAGCGCCTGTCTACCACTTTTTGCCACCACAAATTTAGTGCGGTCTTTTTTGCTTCTCCCCAGAAAGGAATCGATTTTACCCTGATCTTCCTCCATAACACGCCAAACCAGGGCGAGATATTCCCGTACCATTTTCTTTTGGGAGAGTTGCTGAGTTAATCCGAGGTGGGCTGGATCACTTTTAGCTACCACCAGTAATCCGGATGTGTTTTTATCAAGCCGATGAACAATCCCCGGTCTCAACCTTCCCCCAACTCCCGATAAATCCCGGCAGTGATACATAAGCGCGTTAACCAGGGTCCCACTATGAATCCCGGCCCCGGGATGAACCACTAAACCAGCTGGCTTATTGATTACCAGCAAATGCTCATCCTCGAAGCGGATGTCCAGGGGAATATTCTCCGGGATAATTTCAGTGACCTCAGCTTCAGGCATCTCAACCTGGATTGTGTCCCCCGGTGAAATCTTAAAGGATGCCTTTACGGACCTGGCATTGACCAAAACCAATTCTCTATCGATCAATTTTTGGATAAATGCTCTGGATATATTGGGGATCTGAGAATGAAGGTATTTATCAATTCGTAGGTTTGCGTCTGCCTCAGTTACAGTCAGACTAATGGTTTTCCAGGATTGCATCAGGTTTGTTTTCTGCGCTTTTGCCCCAAATTGCGTTGATGATAATTAGGACCATACCAACCGTAACTGCGCTGTCCGCTATGTTAAAGACCGGCCAACGATCCATTGTATAACCACCAAAATGGAAGAATAAAAAATTGAACGGCGGGATATGGATGTTAAAAAATTCAAAATCGAAAAAATCGACCACACTTCCATAAATAAACCGATCGATCAGGTTACCAAATGCACCACCGAGAATTAATGCAAATGCGAATCGCAATATTTTTTGTTCTCTTAACAGAAAAAGATAATAGAAAATGAGGATAACTGCCAAAATGGTTAATATGGTAAAAAATACTTTATTGTTTATCCTTACCCCAAATGCAATACCGGGATTTTCCACATAAGTCAACCGGAAAAAATTATCCAGCACCGCAATAGAATGTTTTGGTTGTAAAAAAATCCTGGCCAGGTATTTGGTAACCTGGTCCAGGATTAACACAGAAAGGATGATAATTGAAATCGGTTTTATTTGAGGGTAGCGTTTAATCAGATTGCTATACAACTACTTTCTCCGGGATTCGGCTTGCTTACAAGGTACACAAATTCTGGTTGTGGGTACAGCTTCCAGACGTTCGTAGGCTATTTCTTTTCCACAAACCCGGCAAATACCATACTCACCCAAATCAATAGCTGAGAGTGAACGATCTATCTGCTGCAGGAATTTTTCTTCACGGGATAAAAATAAAAAGGCTTTTTCCCGTTCCATGGCATCTGTACCCTGGTCCGCCATATGAAAAGAATATCCAGAATTATTACCGGTTTCAGCCGGACTTTCCATCGCCACTTCACGAAGATGATTTATTCTTTCTAAAACTTCTTTCCTTTTCTCAAGCAATAATTTTCTGAAATGATCTAACTTTTTCGCTTCCATAACTAACTCCTACTTAAAAATAAATATTTCTCGCTTTAATTTCTGGATAAAGCAATCTCAAAAACAAGGTCATTAATTTTTATTTCTCTGCGTATATCTCCATCTGCTAGATTTTTCTGAATCTGAGTTGCCAATGTTTCAGTTTTAATATAATCGGACATCTTGCTAATGGCATTATTTATTTTTTCCGGCGCCTGATGATTTATAACGATTCGATCAGTCACCTCAAAACCGGCCTCCTTCCTC
>CAYVKM010000068.1:0-21147 GCA_964452045.1 uncultured Calditrichaceae bacterium | reverse complement strand
GCTTTCGATTCGGTTAGCCAGCCCCAGAAATCATAAAACCAGGCGATCTTGGAGTAGGCCTTTTGCGTCTCGCTGGAGTTGAATTTTCGTAATAATTTGTCAGAATTTGGCATGATCGATCTTACTAAAAGTTACTAGGTTAAACCATTACAATCTTGGAAATCTCCCTGAAAAGGTGAAAAAATTTGAATCAGGATATTCAGAATGGCAGTTACAATTTTAATTGCCCGGCAAATTTCGACTAAATCTTAAAGCTGTAGTGAGTGGTAGTAGTGGCCAAGTAAGTTTTGAATATTTGAATAACACGGAGAGAAAGGGAGGGTTTACGGAGAACCACAGAGATGTAACTTAATATAAATACATATAAAGTAATCTGTGTGACTCCGTAAATACTCTGTGACCTCCGTGACATAATCCAATAATTATTAAATAAACAATTACCAGTTTCTTACTCCTCCCAATTCCGAGCAACCAAAAAATTTGAATTTTAGTATCTGGATAAAAAAAGTATGCAACTTTTAAAATTTATATCGTATATTTACGATAACCGATGGAAAGGAAGTTATATGGCACAGAATAAATCAAGTTTATTTAACCCGGATGAAATTGAATTAGCGGGTATGGCCAAGGCCCTTTCCCACCCGGCCCGGATAAAAATCCTCAATATCCTGATTGATAAAAATGTATGCATGTGTGGGGATATTGTGGATTTACTCCCCCTGGCCCAGTCTACCGTTTCACAGCATTTGCGGGAATTAAAACGGGTGGGACTTATCCAGGGTGAAATTGAAGGGCCCAAAACCTGCTATTGCCTGGACCATAACAAATTAAAAAGGGCGAAGGAAGCATTTCAGTCCCTTTTTACTACCGTCTGTCAATGTGACTAAAAATCAAACTTAAAAGGAGATTCATAATGCAAACTTCAGATGAGATTAAAAAGATCGTAAAAGAGAAGTATGGCAAAATCGCCGAACAAACCGGTCAGAAAAAGGACGAATCCTGTTGCGGATCCGGGAAAACCAAAACGGAGAAACCCTGCTGCGGAACTGACGAAGTGGATTACTCAGTATTCAGTGATGATTACAGCCAGGTGGAAGGCTACGTGGCTGAGGCAGATCTGGGTCTGGGTTGTGGTCTACCCACCGAACATGCCGGCATTAAAGCGGGAGATGCGGTGCTGGACCTGGGCAGTGGGGCCGGAAACGACGTGTTTGTGGCGCGGGCAATGGTGGGTGATTCCGGGAAAGTAATCGGCGTGGATATGACCGAAGAGATGATTGCCAAAGCGGAGGAGAATAATCGGAAACTGGGATATGCCAACGTTGAGTTCCGTTATGGAGAAATAGAGGATCTGCCGATTGAAAATGACCGGGTGGACGTGGTGATCAGCAATTGTGTTTTAAACCTGGTGCCGGATAAGAACAAAGCTTTCCGGGAAATCTACCGGGTCCTGAAACCTGACGCCCATTTCTGTATTTCGGATGTGGTATACCAGGGGGAGATGAGCCAGAAGTTACGCGAATCGGCGGAACTTTATGCCGGTTGCGTGGCCGGTGCCCTGAAGGAAGAAGATTATCTTGCCACGGTCCAAAAAGCGGGATTTGAGAAGATTGAGATCAAAAAGAAAAAAGTGATTGATCTGCCGGATGATTTGCTTGAATCCTATCTTAATAAGGATGAAATTAATCGGTATCGCTCAGGAAATTTTGGATTATTTAGTATTACCCTGGTTGGTTAAAAATCGGCTTAGATAAATGGGAAACTAAAATTTAATTTGAATTGGTTTTTAACGCCCGGAGCCCGTTAAATATTACAATAAGACTGGCGCCCATGTCGGCAAATACCGCCATCCATAAGGTCACCAGACCGGGGATGGCCAGAGCGAAAAAGATTGCTTTTAAAAACAACGCAATAAAAATATTCTGTTTGATGATCCGCACGGTCTTGCGGCTGAGCTTCTTAAGATAGGCGATGCGGGAGAGATCGTCTTCCATCAGGGCGATGTCGGCAGTCTCGATGGCGGTATCACTACCGGAAACCCCCATGGCAATTCCCATGGTGGCCGAGGCCAGTGCCGGGGCGTCATTGATGCCATCCCCCACCATTGCCAGCAAAGACTGATTTTTCATGAGCTGTTGGATTACTTCAACCTTATTATCCGGTAACAGTTCTGCTTCAAATTTATCGATCCCGATTTGTCCGGCAATTGCCCGTGCGGTAACCGCATTGTCTCCGGTTAGCATTACCGTTTTACGGATACCCAGTTGTTTTAATTTTTGGATGGCCGGGAATGCGGCTTCCCGGACTTCATCGGCAATCGCAATCAAGCCGAGAAGATTTTTGGGATTACCGACCAGGACTGCGGTGTGGGATCTATTCTCAAGCTTCTCCAATTCTGCATGCACTGCGTTCTGACAAATTTTTTCCTCTTCAAACAGACGATGGTTTCCGATATAGCACAATTCCCCGTTTATCACTCCTCTGGCACCTTTACCGGGTAGGGCACTGAACTGCTCAACCGGTATGGGAGTTATTCCCTGTCTGGTGGCATAATCAGTAATTGCTTTGGCCAGAGGATGTTCTGAGTTGGCCTCCAGGGAGGTTGCAATCTGCAGGAGTTTCTCCACCGAATGGTGGTTCAGGGTTTGGATCGACTGCACTACCGGTTTTCCGGTGGTGAGGGTACCTGTTTTATCAAAAGCCAGCACTCTAATTTTGTCAAAATTTTCCAGGTAAGATCCACCTTTTATCAGAATACCATTGCGGGCAGCATTGGTTAGTCCGCTGACGATGGTCACCGGGGTGGAAATAACCAGTGCGCAAGGGCAGGAGATGACCAGTAATACCAGGGCCCGGTAAAACCACTCCGTAAAAATCCCTCCGAATAAGAGTGGCGGTATTGCAGCCACTAGGATGGCAAATGACACCATGGCCGGGGTGTAATAACGGGAAAATTTTTCCACGAATTGCTGGGTAGGCGCCTTTCTGGCCTGGGCTTCTTCCACCAAACGGATGATCCGGGCCAGCATGGAATCCTGCATTCTTTTCGTGACCCGCACTTCCAACACACCTTGCTGGTTTATCGTACCGGCAAATACTTCCTCCCCTGGAGATTTATCCACCGGAATGCTTTCTCCGGTTATCGGCGCCTGGTTTACGGCGGAACTTCCCGCAAGAACTTCTCCATCCAGCGGAATTCGATCACCGGGACGAATGATGATAACGTTACCGACCGCAACGCTGCCTGCCGGTTTTTCCATATTGCCTGAATCGGTCTTTACCAGTGCCACATCAGGCGCCAGCTCCATCAGCGATTCAATGGATCTGCGGGCACGCTTTACCGAATAGGATTCGATCAGTTCAGCCAGGGAAAACAGAAATATCACATAGGCGGCCTCGGTCCATTCTCCGATTATCATCGCTCCGATTACTGCGATGCTCATCAGGAAATCCATGCCCAGGGTCAGGTGCCTGGCCTCCTTGATGCCTTTGATAGCAATGGGAAATCCGCCGGTTAAAATGGCAATGGCAAAAAGCGGAATGGAAATATATTCCGACGTATGTGAAAAGTGGACAATAGAACCGGCCAGGCCAAAGATGCCGGACAGAACAGTCAGGATAGTCGGCTTGTTTTTCTGCCAGAAACTCCGGGTTGGTTTTTTGAGGGAGTAACCGGCGGATTTTACCGCTTTTTCAACTTCCTGCAGATTGGTATGCTGATCGTCATATTCGATCTTCAGGTTGCCGCTGATGAAATTAACCTGCGCCAGCTTGATGCCCTGAACCTGGTTTACTGATTTCTCCACATGCAGAGCGCAGTCCGCGCAATCCATTCCGACCACTTCCAGATTTTTCTGCCGGTAAATTTTATCAGTCATTGGGATGCCAACTTTCTGCAGTAATTAACTATTCCCGGATATGCACCAGGGCCTGATTGATTATACTTTCGATGTGGTCGTCATCCAGCAGATAATAAACCATCTTCCCCGATTTGCGATATTTGACCAGTCTCAGATTTCTTAACAGACGAAGCTGATGCGAGATGGCTGAAACCGACAGATTCACCAGGGTTGCCAGATCGCAGACACAAAGCTCCTCTTTAGCCAGAGCCAGGACAATTTTCAGCCGGGTCGGATCTCCCAGCACCTTAAAGATTTCCGACAGGTCAGCAATTTCCCGGGTGGAGGGGAGTTCCTTCTTTACCGCTTCCACCTTTTCATAGTTCACAACTGTTTCTTTGCAGATTTCAATTTTGTCATTCTTCATTATTTTCCCAGACATTTGAGCAATTGTTCAAATGAATTTATTGATTATTTTTATCAAAGCCAATTGAAGACCAAAAAAATTGACTTGAGATAAAAAAAAATTATTTTGAGAAATTCTCATGGCATTTGGCGAATATCTGGAGAATAGTTTATAAATACAGTTTTTTGCCGTTAATAATGAGAAAAGAATGGAGGGATAAAAAGAATATTATGAAACTGACTTCTTTTGCGGTAATACTTATTATTCTTGGATTGGTAACTTCTGGATTTGGACAATATCCGGGATGGACCCAATATACCAGCTTTACAACTGGTTTACCAACTGATGCGGTAAACTCGCTTGTTGTAGATGAAAATAATAATATCTGGGTAGGGACAGACTATGGGGGTCTGGCCAGGTTCGATGGGGCTGTATGGACTGTCTATAATACGAACAACTCCGGTCTATCAGGCAATTGGGTGAGGTCCGTGACCATGGATCACCAAGGGAATTTTTGGATTGGGGCGTTGGATGGGGTATGCAAGTTCGATGGTAGTTCCTGGACAGTTTATGATTCGACAAATTCGGGTTTGGTAGGGAATATGGTAAATGAGGTCACGATCGATAGGGAAGGGAACAAATGGATGGGGATGGGAGACTATGAACTTTGGCATTCCATGGAGGGTCTCGGTTTAGCCTTTTTTAATGATACCACCTGGACGATATATGACACTTCCAATTCGGGTTTACCGGATAATACAATAAACACTCTGGTTGAGGATAGTTTTGGTACTACGTGGATCGGGACAAATAATGGGTTAGTTAATTTTGATGGCATCAATTGGACAATCTATGATACAACCAACTCTGGTCTACCCGATAATCAGATCAATTCAATTACCATAGACAGCAGTGGAAACAAGTGGATTGGTACTGAGCATGGAGGATTGGTAAAATTTAATGATACTACCTGGACGGTATATGATGTCTCAAATTCCGGTTTACCGTCGAATCGCATTACTTCGATTCTGATAGATCACAACGGAAATTGGTGGATCGGTATAGACTACGGCCGTTTAGTAATATTTGACGGGGTAAACTGGGTTGTTCACCAACCAATAAATTGGATTGGGCAGAATGAATATGTATCCCAAATTGCTAGAGATAATAACGGTCATATATGGATAGGCATCCGAATGGGTGGTCTGGCCATGTTCGATGGATTAAACTGGACAGTGTATTATGAAACGAATACCGGCCTGCCTTGGGATGCAATTAATGCCGTTGTAATTCAAAATGGTATAAAATGGATTGGGACCTGGGGTGGTTTAGCAAAATATAATGATACTACATGGATAGATTTTAATACTAGAAATTCCGACTTGCCTTCGAATTACGTCACGTCTATAGTTTTTGATGAAAACGAGAATATGTGGATTGGGACCGGGGCGGGACTGGTAAAATTTGCTGATACTACATGGACAGTCTATAATACTGCAAACTCTGGTTTGCCACACAATCAGATATACGCAATTACTATTGATTCAGCGGGGAAAAAGTGGATCGCCACCCAAAATGGGTTGGCTTGTTTTAATGATACCACCTGGGCAGTTTATTATAATTCATCCAGTAATTGGCTGAATTCTGTTACCATAGACCGGGAAAATAATAAATGGATAGGGACCTGGAAGGGTTTGGCAAAATTTAATGATACCACCTGGACAGTCTATACAGTCTCAGACGCTGGGTCTTCGAATAATAATGATCTGGTCAGGTTTGTTACCATCGATGAACAGGGAAGGAAATTGGCTGCAACAGATTTTGGTTTGGCAATATTTAATGATACGTCCTGGACTGTTTATAATTCCAGTAACTCAGGTTTACCCACTGACAGGATATCTACCATATCCATAGATAATAGCGGGAATAAATGGGTTGGTACATTGTGGTGTGGTCTGGTGAAATATGAGGATAATAACTGGACTGTTTATGACTATTCGAATACCGGGATACATTTCAATGTTATAACCTCAATTGTATTTGCCGAAGATCACAGAATTTGGGTTGCTACAGATTCGGTGGGTATCGCAGTTTTAGATGAAGGAACGGTTATAAATTATATTGATGACCCTCGTATAGAGTCGAAAAATCCAAATCAGTTTTTGCTATATCAAAATTATCCCAATCCGTTTAACCCTTCTACAACTATCGAATTTAATCTACCTATCGCCAGTAAGGTCAGTTTGAAAATTTTTAATATACTGGGAGCGGAAGTAACCACCCTTGTGTCGGATAATCTGAAGGCGGGAAGTTATAGTTATGAATGGAATGGAACGCAGCAGCTGGCCAGTGGGATTTATATATACAGGTTATCCGGGAATACAGTTCACGGAAAACATACAGGATTTGTCGACACTCGCAAAATGGTATTGCTGAAATAGTATCAGTTGTTATAATCTTTAGATTTGCATCATTAGGCAACAAATCCTTTAAATTAATAAGGCTGTTTCTCTAATGGAAGATTCTCTGGGTCAAATCATTCAATTGATTTGACCCGGATTCCTCGGCTGATAAAATTACCTTTTGTTTTATCCCCAATAGCAGGAAAATAAGAAAGATCGTTTGATTTAATTTTTCTTATTCCCGGAGCGTTCAAGTTTTATTTCACATTACAGATTATCAATATTCTCTTAAATTCAGTTAAGATTTATTGACTCATTAAAAATTGTTTTGTATAATAAAATAGCATGTGAAAAATATCAAAAACTTGAATACCCAGGGGTAAAAAATGAACAAGTCCGGGTATTTAGCGAGATATTTACCTTCAATCCTTACCTTTAGTGATTTTACGGAAAACATACCAATTCAGTATTTCCCGGATATTATATCAAAATTGACGCTCTGCAGCCACATGCCCGATTTGAATTGATTGAATTGAAATAGATGAGGCCCATCAGGGGCCTCCCAGGTCTATTAGCGTAATAGTCGATTTAAATTTAACCGCATGGAGGTTATATGAGGCTTGCCGTATTTTGTTTTTTGTCCCTTATGATAATGGACTTTTCTGTATTCTCCCAAACAATTGTTCCCCCTGGTGACGTCAGTGGTACCTGGCTCCTGGCAGGTTCTCCCTATCAGGTTCAGGGGGATATCCAAATACCTGATGGTACCACGCTGAATATCGAACCTGGCGTCACGGTGGAATTTCAGGGTCATTTCGCCCTCAATGTCCAGGGTCGCTTACTGGCCATTGGCACGGTAACCGATAGCATCATATTTACGGTAAATGACACCAGCGGTTTTAGTCAACCGGATACTATTCTTGGCGGCTGGAATGGTCTTCATTTCATTGATACACCAATTCAAAACGACACTTCAAAAATCATCTTTTGCAAACTGCAGTTTGGTAAAGCAGTAGGGACAAGTTATCCCGATAATTCCGGTGGGATGATGTTCGTAAACAATTTCGACAAGGTCCTTATCGCCAATTCATTAATTACCCATAACAGCGCCGGCGGTTTGGATTCGCCTTCCGGAGGGGCTATATCACTGGCTTCTGCCGATATTCTTATGCGGGAAAATGAGATTTTTTATAACCGTGCCTGGGATGGAGGAGCCATTCAAATCTGGGAATCCGCCCCTGTTTTTAGAGACAACAGCATCATTTTTAACAAAGCCGACAATGGGGGTGGTGCTGTCTGGATAAGCGGACTCTCAAATGCTGAATTCAATAATGATGTTATTTCCAACAATACTGCGCAGGGAAATGGAGGAGCACTGATCTGCTGGAACAGTTCGATTTCCACCCTGAATAATGTCTCACTCACCGGCAATACTGCCTGGTGGGGTGGTGGTGTCGGGGTTTACAATTGCGAAATATATTTGAATAATTGTAACGTGTCGAATAACCGGGCGGAGAATTTGGGTGGTGGCATCCATGCCGATTTTAGTACTCTCCACTTAAACCAGACTACCTTCCTGCAGGATACTTCGGACAGTGGTAGTGGTGGTGTTCATGCCTGGCATTGTGAGGTAGATGCAGATCTCTGTCAGTTCCGGGAGAACGTGGCGATAAACGGTGGTGCCTTCCATTCCGATTTCAGTCAGGTTGAGATTCGCCGCAGTACTTTTTCCAGGAACATTGCCACCAATGGCGCCGGTATTGATGCTTACTGCATTGATTTATTGCTGGACAGCTGTGATTTCGTTCAGAATATAGCCTATAATGCGGCGGCTTCTATCCAGTATAATGCCGATACCACGGAATTCAGTCAACCCTATCAGGTAACCTTAACCCAAAACCGCTTCGAACTGAATTATACCCCCAATCTGGTCGCAGGTATTACCATCAACCAAAATAATTCAGATTCCTCCCTGGTAGATTTGCTGGTGGACAATTGTATTTTTATTTCCAATAGTGCCGACCATGCTGCCTGTTTTAGAATTTTGGGAAGCATTCATGATTTCACTGTATCGAATTCTATTTTTACCGGGAATGATGCCTTAAGATGGGCTTCCGGACCTTATTTACTCGGTAAGTGCCAGGGTCGGTTTATGAATTGTCTATTCGGTGAAAATCAGGCTTCTGTTGGCGGGGGTACTTCCTCAGGTGGTGGGGCCGCTGTTACGCAGGAAGCACAAATCGATTTTGTTAATTGTACTTTTGCGGACAATTCATCCGGTTTTGGCGGTGGTTTGGATATTCGAACCGGCGGTAAGGTCAGCGTGGTGAATAGTATTTTCTGGGATAATACAAATCAGCAAATCTGTATTACCACAACCGATAACCGTATTTCATCCCTCACTTTAAATTACTGTGACATCCAAAATGGGCTGGATTCTATTAGTGTGGATACGTCATCCGTATTCCAATGGGGAGAAGGTAATATGGATGCGGATCCATTATTTACCCATCCCGCGGGAGCGGATTATCACTTACAGGATGGCAGTCCCTGTATTGGTGCGGGGATTGATTCGCTGGAAATCAACAGTACCTGGTATCTTGCCCCAACTTACGATCTGGAGGGAAATACCCGGCCCAATCCGGCCGGTTCCATGCCGGATATGGGAGCCTATGAATCACCCCTGGCGCTGCCTTCGGCAATTTCGGATCACCAAAATCAGATACCTGATAAATACTTTTTGTATCCGAATTATCCAAATCCGTTTAATCCGGTAACCCATATCCGTTTTAAGTTACCCAGAGCTGGAGATGTTCAATTGATGGTGTATGATGTTCTTGGCCGTCAGGTGTCCACTCTGGTGAATGAAAAAATGACTGCCGGAAGCCATGAAATTCAGTGGGATGCCCAGGATGTTCCTAGTGGGATTTATTTATATCAAATAAAAGCAGGAGAGTTTGTTGAAACAAGGAAGATGATTTTGGTAAGATAAGGGGAAGGCTAACGGATAATGGCTCACATCCTGGGTAGGGCTTTGACAGGCTATTATTAGTGTAAAAGTCAAATTTAATTGTTAGGTAAAAATGAAGGAGATATCTAATGAGAAAATTAACTGTCCTGCTGGTTCTGATTCCGTTTCTTTCTTCATTGGCCCAGATTACCTTTCAGAAAAATTATGGTACATATCTCCATGAACAGGGCCGAGCGGTGAAGCAAACCAGCGATGGCGGGTATATTCTGGTTGGTGATCAGAGTACCGGTGGTATGAATCCGGACATCTATATCGTGAAAACAGATGAGTTCGGAGATACAACCTGGACGCGCACCTATGAACGCACATATTCTTCCATTGCCCGTGCCGTGCTGGAGACTTCGGACGGATTTCTGGTGGCAGGTTCTGATGTGGTTACCATCGCACCGGGACGCTTTGATTTTTTCCTGATGAAAATTGATTTTCAGGGAGATACCGTCTGGACCAGAACCTATGGTGGTTCAAAGGATGAGCAGGCTTTCGATCTGAAAGTAACGCCGGATGGAGGATATATTCTCTGCGGACAGGCTGAAGAGGTAGGTGGTGGTCAGATGTCTTACTGGCTGGTAAAAACCAGCAGCAGCGGGGACAGCATCTGGGCAGAAAAATATGGTCTTGGGCCGGATGACCGGTTATATGGAAAATCGGTGCAAGTGACTTCCGATGGAGGATTTATCATAGCTGGTTATGTAGATGACAGAACTGTCGGATCGAGTGCCGATTATATTTATCTGGTTAAGACCGGTCCAACTGGTGCACTAGACTGGACAAAATCGATTAATTTTCCTGGTTCGGAACTGGCATATGATGTCCAGGATGTGACAGGTGGCTATGTTGTGGTAGGGCATGGCGACAATCTGGGCACTGGAGGCTGGGAGATTTTCCTTTTGAGAACGGATAGTTTTGGAAATGAGATCTGGACGAAAACATACGGTGATTCATCGGATGAAAGAGCATACAGTGTAGAAAAAATGGCAGATAACGGATTCCTGATTTGCGGAATGACTCGTTCAATGGGTGCCGGATCTTCCGATTACTATGTGATCAGGACCGATAGTCAGGGAGATACTATGTGGACTCGTACTTATGGGGGTACATCTTCTGATGAAGCACTTGATGCCCACCCGACCGATGATGGTGGTTATGTGGTAGCTGGTTATTCCCAGAGCTATACTGCAGGCTGGGCAGATTTTTTTCTGGTAAAGACTAATGCCGAGGGACTTGTTCCAATCGTTCAAACGCACGAAGCGGAAGTCATCCAGAGTTTCCTCCTGTATCAAAACTATCCCAATCCATTTAATCCGATAACGACTATTGAATTTCAGACTCTAAAAACCGACTTAGTCTCACTTAAAATCTATGATATCCTCGGTCAGGAAATTGAAAGCCTGATTGATCAGCCTTTGCCCGCCGGATGGCATCAGGTCCAGTGGGATGCCGGTATTGCTCCGAGCGGAGTCTATTTTTATCAGCTAACTGCTGGAAAGTTTAATACAGTTAAGAAGATGTTATTGGTGAAGTGATCATTTGTTGAACATAATTTGTGGAGGTAATCATGCTGCGTAAGATTTATCCTTTAGTGTTAATTTCTCTCTTCGTATTCTTTTTTCTTACTTCCACAATAGAAGCACAAAATTTAATTTTAAATCCTGGTTGTGAAGATTCCCTGGTTAATGGCGAAATTTCCCAATGGACAGAAGTCATCGGAACCAACTGGACCCAGCGAATCACGAGTCCTGATCCGTATGAGGGTCTGGCCTACTTCTTCCCGGGGGTGGCTGCTGTGGCGGAGTTGCAACAGGATGTGGATGTTTCATTTTATGAGACTACCATTGATGATAGCACCCAGCCATTTATTTTTGAGGGGTATGTCCGTGCTTATCAGCAGTCTCCGGCAGATCAATCCCGGATCATCCTGGAATTTCTTGATACGCTAAAAACTACCATGATAGACTCATTCGATTCTGGAAATTATGCCAATACCACTGAATGGGTACAGATTACCGATACAACTCTTGCCCCACCGCAAACCAGATATATCCGAATACGATTAATCAGCACCCGCAGAAACGGCTCCAATAACGATGGCTATTATGATGGATTGAGTCTTTTCGCGGTCAACCCGGTTAGTCTTCAGCAGAAGAAAGACAATTTGGTAGAGAATCTTATATTACTGCAAAACTACCCCAATCCATTCAATCCGATAACAAACATCGAATTTCATATTCCCAGAACTCAATTGGTCTCACTTAAAATTTATGACATTCTGGGTCGGGATATCACAACTCTGCTCAATAAATCTTTACCCGCTGGTTGGCACCAGGTTCAGTGGGATGCGAGTAATGTTCCCAGCGGGGTCTATTTTTATCAGCTCACTAACAGTGATTATAAGGCAATTCGCAAGATGCTGCTGATCAAATAAAAATTAGATGCTAATAAATTAGAAGGAGATTACTGTAATGAAAGGGATATCTTTCTCCACCATAATCTTGTTCACTATCCTGTTGATCCTGTCTGGTATTACCTCCCTTTACTCCGAATGGTACTGGCAAAATCCCTATCCCCAACCTCATGAATTAAACGACTTTTTTTTCGTCGATGCCAATCGCGGTTGGGCGGTTGGGAATTATGGTACCATAATCTACTCCTTCGATGGAGGCGCTAGCTGGGACCAACAATTTTATGGTACGGATCCCCTGAATGCTGTCTATTTTACTGACTGGGATAATGGCTGGATCGTTGGCCATAACGGGCTTATCCTGCATACCATCAGTGGCGGCATCTCCTGGATTGTCCAGAACAGCGGGACGAATGCTACTTTATATGATGTTTACTTTCACGACGATGATCATGGCTGGGTAGTGGGCACCGCGGGAACAATACTATACACCATTGATGGAGGAAACACTTGGACGCCGCAAATTTCAGGCGTTGCAACTCCACTCTATGGGATGTACTTTAGTAATGCCACTCGCGGTTGGGTGGTGGGATTGTCCGGTGCCATACGTTATACGACTGATGCCGGCAACATCTGGGTTCCTCAGGATGCCGGAACTGCACGCGACCTCTTCTCCATTCATTTTTATGACGATAACAACGGGCGTATTGCTGGTACGCATGGTTTAATTGCCCGTACCACTGACGGAGGTAGCCACTGGGGACAGGAGGATACCGGAGGCCTTTTTGATGATTTATATTGTGTTCGCAATGTAGGAAGCAACTGGGCTTTTGCGGCAGGAAGCAATGGTGTGATGATGGCCACTAATGACGGTGGATCGTCCTGGTTTCCTCAGAGCAGTGGAACCACAGGAAGGCTCAATGCTCTTGCCATTCGCAACAATATCTGGGCGGCCGGTGAAGACGGAATCATTCTTAAAACCACTAACCTGGGTCAAACCTGGACCCGGGAAAGTTATGGTACTCGGGTATGGTTGCATTCCCTAACATTTGCAGATTCTCTGAATGGATGGGCGGTGGGTGATGAGGGCATCATAATGCGAACCATAAATGGTGGTTATTCCTGGAGACGGGTGGATACCTTAGGAACCGATCTATACGCCCTGGATTTCCCTGACGACTTACATGGCTGGGCAGTCGGTCGATACGGCGTTATCTATCATTCCGATGATGGCGGCTGGACCTGGACTCCGCAAACCAGCGGTGTTCTCCCTGGCCAATTTTTACATGCGGTAAAGTTTATCGATCAGTATAATGGCTGGGCCGGAGGCCTGGAAGGGGTGATGATCCATACCAGTGATGGCGGCAGTACCTGGACTCCTCAGAATACCGGCACTACGATTCGGTTTGCCGGGATTGATTTTGTGGATGTGAATAATGGCTGGGCAGTGGGAATTGACGGAGGCATTTTCCATACTGCTAATGGCGGTTCTACCTGGACCCCCCAGAACAGTGGCACCACCGAATTATTGCATGCCGTGGATTTTATCGATATGAACAATGGGTGGGTCACCGGCCGAAACGGAACTATTCTGCGAACCACCGATGGCGGTACTACCTGGTTACCGCAGCTCACCCGCACATGGTATGATATCAGCTCGGTCTGTTTTCTTAATGCCAATTATGGCTGGGTGAGTGGGGATTACGGACTCATCATGGCTACCGAGGATGGCGGTGGATTCACCGGTATAGAACCGTCCGCGAGTATTAAAATACCCGAGCAGCTGGAACTCTACCAGAATTATCCCAATCCGTTTAATCCTGTTACCACGATAAAATTTAAGATCCCCAGATCCGGACAGGTCTCCCTGAAGATTTATAACATTCTGGGAGAAGAAGTGGCAACCCTGATCTCAGAAAAGCGGCCGGCCGGCACTTACGAAATTCAATGGGATGCAAGGAACCAGGCTAGTGGTTTGTATTTTTATCAATTAACTGCGGGCAATTTTATTGAAACGAAGAAAATGGTTCTGATTAAATAATTTTACGCAAATGAGGAGGCAGAAATGAAAAAAGTAAATACAATGTTCACCAGTCTTCTATTTACATTTTTGCTATCACAAAACCTTTCTTCACAAATTCAATTTACGCAGCACACCATAACTAATAGTGCTGATAATGCTCGTTCAGTATTTGTAGTTGATCTGGACGATGATTCAGATATTGATGTATTATCTGCTTCTTTCGGGGATGATAAAATATCGTGGTACGAGAATGATGGAAATCAGAATTTCACAATGCATATTATTTCAGATTCTGAAGATGGTGCCATTTGTGTTTTCGCCATTGATCTTGATAAAGATAACGATCTGGATGTGCTCAGTTCAGCAAATGATGGGCACAGGATTGTCTGGTTTGAGAACGACGGCAGTGAAAATTTTACCGCACACGTGATAACTACAAATGTAGTTTCTCCATATACAGTTATAGCTTTGGATCTTGATAAGGATAACGATGTGGACGTAATATCTGCTTCTCACGACGATAATAAAATCGCCTGGTACGAAAATGACGGAAACCAGAACTTTACTCAGAGAATAGTAAGCATAAATGCTCAATGGGCCGTTGACGTTTTCGCATTCGACCTGGATGGTGATACCGATTTTGATCTGTTTTCGGCTTCCACTGCTGATAATAAGATTGCCTGGTATGAGAATGATGGGAACCAGAATTTTGCTGAGTACATTATCTCGGATAGCACTTTGGCAGCGTGGTCAGTACGGGCTGCTGATCTGGATGGCGATACAGATGTTGATGTACTTACTGCTTCTGTTAACGATTATAGTTTATGCTGGTTTGAAAATGACGGCAACGAAAATTTTACCCGGCATATTATTCATCAGTATAATAATCCAAGGACAATTCAAGCATTAGATATTGATAACGATTCCGATCTGGATGTTTTAGCTTCGGGCGATGGAGCAATTACCTGGCATGAAAATGATGGAAATCAGAACTTTACCACACATTTTATTTTTGCCCAGTATGGTGCAACGTCTGTGTTCGCAGTTGATCTGGATAAAGATACAGATATCGATGTATTATCAGCTTATTTAGGTGATGATAAAGTCTTTTGGTTTGAAAGTGATGCTGCAAGCGCTTTGCCTTCTAATAATAAACCCGGGCTGCCGGAAGAATTTAAGCTGTTTAACAATTATCCCAATCCCTTTAACCCGACTACTAACATTGAATTTGCCCTGCCACAAACCGGGTATGTGACCCTCAAGATTTTTAATATCCTTGGTGAAGAAGTGGCTACTTTGGTTTCGGAAAAATTAGCTGCCGGTAGTTACAAATACAATTGGAATGCAACCGGCCTGGCCGGTGGTATATATCTTTATCGGCTTGAATCAGGAGGTTTCACTGAGACGAAAAAGATGATCCTGCTGAAGTAAAAAATAGAAGATAAATAGATTAGGAGGATTTCTTTACTCTAAATTTCTTATATAGAAAATAAGCAAGTACTCCCACAGCTATTAATCCGGGAAGAATCCATCCCAGTTCTCTGAAACGTTTCAACAACAGGGGCAGGTTTTTCCCGAAAACATGTCCGATGATGGATATCAGACATGCCCAGAGGATTCCACCAGCCGTATTATAGAACAGGAAAGTAGGATAATGCATTTTGGAGACACCCGCCAGTAGCGCCGAGAATACTCGCAAAAAGGTGACAAACCGACCAAAAAATACCGTCTTGGCTCCGTGTTTTTTAAAAAATCCTTCGGCCTTATCCAGTAACTGAGATTTAAGATGAAACTTGGAAATTATTTTGTTGACAAACGGTCTGCCGCCCCGATGCCCCAGCCAGTAGCCCAGGTTATCTCCCAGGATAGCGCCGGCAGAACCGGCAACCATTATACCCCACAAAGCCAAACCCCCGCTCATTCCGGAATAGGCCGAGGCAAGTAATAACGCGGTTTCCCCCGGCAATGGCAAACCCATACTCTCACCCATCACCAGTAGGAGGACTGCCGGATAACCAAATATGTGGATCAGATGTTCAATATTCATCTTTTAGGAGTCGACTGAATATAGTTGTCTAAATATAGATTTCATCAAATATATGATTTGTTTTGTGCTTTGTTTTCATGGAAATTGTTATCAAAATTGAAAGAAAACATCTTTCTAACTGGCCGCACATATTTTCGTCCCGGTTCATTGTAGTCCGCCATTTTACCTTTCATCTTATTCATCTTATCCAGTTAATGTTTCCCGGGAAATAGATGAGAATCATGGTTCATTTTAATACAAATATTTCTTGCTGTCAATTGATTCTCCTTGGGTAAATAGCAAATTGTACAAGAATCCAACTTTGGTAAAAACTTTGAAGAAGGAGACGATTTTAGATGAGTATATACCTCCAGCGTATCATTGGGGAATAAACAGTTCGTTGAATGGGCCTCTTGCCTCTATTTTTCTAAAACATTTAATATTGATAGTTAATTTTGACTAACTTGTCTAAAGACAAAAATTTGGCGAAGAAAATGACAAGAATTCTTGTTCTTTGCACTTTCCTGCTTTTTTACCCGGTTCCACCAAATTATGCAGAACCGTTTGGTTCACCCACTCAGAATTTTGTTAAAGAAGGATTAATCTTTAATCTATATGGGCAAAGTCCGTCAGGTGTAACCATCTCTTTTTCCATCCCGGACTTTAGAATTGGTGAAGAGTGTGTTAATGGAGAAGTGATGCATAATCTTCATCTCGAGGGATGTCTATCATCAAACCAGGCAGGAGCGCCTAACCTACCCGGATTCGGTCGTTATATTGCCATCCCGAAAGGTGCTACCGCAACAGTGGAAATCAATTCTTCTGAAATTGAAACTATCCGGGATCTGAATATGGCATCTGCCCCGGTTATTATACCGGAATCGGATATTGACAAAATCTGTTATGAAAAAAATGCTGATATATACCGGCAGGATGTTTTTTATCCGGCAAATCCGGTTCGGATATCAGATCCTATCACGATCCGTGGGATTGATATGATCATTCTGGAAGTCACACCCTTCCAGTATAATCCGGTAACCAAAATATTACGGATTTATCGTCACTTAAGTCTTAAAGTGACTTTCCAGGGTGGAGATGGTCAGTTCGGAGAAAACCGGTTGAGGAGCAGATGGTGGGATCCGGTTTTTCAACGGCTATTGCTGAATTATAAAACCTTACCAGAAGTAAAGTATCAAAAGGTGTCAACCTCACAGAATCAGAATTTTGAGTACATCATCATTACGCCGGATAATCCGGAATATATTTCCTGGGCAGACTCCATTAAATTATTCCGAACCAGGCAGGGGATTCGCACCGGAGTTGTTACCCTCACTGATATCGGAGGGAATACGGTCAGTGATATAGAAAATTATATCAACACGGCCTATACCACCTGGACCATTCCGCCCGCGGCGGTATTACTGCTAGGGGATTACAGCACAGGACTGACAACGGGAAATGGTATTGTTTCCCCGGTATATAACAATTATTGTGTATCGGATCATATCTACGCCGATGTTACCGGGAATCAAATGGCGGATGTGGTTGTATCCCGGATTCCTGCTCAAACTTCCGGCCAGCTGGAAACTATGGTAACCAGATTTTTAGATTATGAACGCTGGCCTCCGGAAAATTCTAACTTTTATCAAAACCCATTGTGTGTAAGCGGTTGGCAGCCAACCGGGACATATGTCCTCTCCGCAGAAGTTATCGAGGGTTTCTGGGAGAATATTCTCGGCAAACAACCTGTACGTCAATATGCCGGATACAGCGGTGGTGCTCCTTCTGCCTGGCCAAACGATCTCTATTCCATGTCTATAGTTACCATGTTTGGACCCTCTGGACTCGGCTATATTCCTGCCACTCCATCTTATCTTACCAACTGGACCGGTAGTGCTGCCGGTATTAATACAGCGATCAATAACGGAGCTTTTGCCGTCCACTATCGCGGAGCGGGAAGTGAAACCGCATGGGGAGAGCCGGCTTACTCCATCAGCGATCTGGCCGGATTAAATACTCCTGATCCGGCATTCATATTTTCCTTCACCAGCCTGACCGGGAAATTTAACTACAGCAGCGACTGTTTTGCGGAGGCAATTTATAAAAATCCCACTGGTGCCCTGGGTGTTATTGCTGCTTCTGAAATAACCTATGCTTTTGTTACCGATAGTTATGTCTGGGGACTGTATGATTATCTGTGGCCGGAATTTTTGCTGGGCGTACCATCCAATTCCGGCCATAACAGTAAAATGCCTGCTTTCGCAAATGTTGCCGGAAAATATTATTTGTATCAGGATAACTGGCCCTTCAATCCAAATAGCAAAGAGGTCACCTATCATCTTTTTCACAATTTTGGCGATGCATTTACCAGCTTGTATACTCAGCTCCCACAAGATCTCACAGTCGCTCATGATTCAACCCTGGCCAGCGGACAGGATTATTTTACTGTTTCAGCAGATTCCGGAGCATTAATTTCACTGACGGTGAATGGTGAAATTATCGGCTTAAATACTGGCACGGGCGCTCCGGTTGACCTCGGCATTTCGCCTCAAGCGGCTGGAGATACCATGTATGTGACGATAACCAAACAAAATTACTATCGATATTCCAAAAGAGTTCTCATAGTCGATCCCAATCTAGTTGCCAAACACAGTGACATTACACCTGGTGGTTTTCAACTCTTCCAAAACTACCCCAACCCATTCAATCCCGGCACGGCTATTGAATTTTATCTGCCAAAACCTGGCAATGTGACCTTAAAAATTTACAATCTTCTGGGTGAAGAAGTGGTGACACTCGTTTCCCAGCGATTGAAGGCTGGCCAGCATAGATTCTTTTGGACTCCGGAAGTTATGATAACCAGCGGAATATATTGGTATTCTATTAAAACAGAAAGTTTTTCACAATCAAAACAAATGTTATATCTTAAATAGATCGAATGTGGCAGGTTTTAAATTAAGTATATTTGAAAATCTCGAACAGTAAAATTGAAGTGGTTACAAAAACACTAACAGCTTTGCGATAGTTTTTATTCATATCTGGTGATTGTCTTATTCAGATTTTAACTCCTTTCCGAGTTTTACTTTTGGTTATCCTGAAAGGTAAAACCTACTTCTTGTCGTTTTGAATTTTCTATTAAAAAACTGCCTTTCGCTAGTTGAACCCGTCGATTTTCGGGGTAAAGAAAGGAAAAATTAAAATTGGCAAAGAAAAGATTGAAAATGATGGTCAAAAGAATTATCTTATAATCAAATTTAAAAGTTTTATAACAGGGAGGATGGATCATGCGTACTTTCTGTTTCATCTGTGCTTTTTTGCTGGCAGGGTCGCTGTTGGCAGAATCAAACTATCCTGTTCGACAAACTACAAGTTATTTAGGTACACCGACACGTTCGCTTCTAAACATCAACAATTGGGCAGGCTGGATACAATTTGATGGTATATCCGGCTATAATCCGATACTTGGAAGTGCCGGCGTCTGGTATCCCCGTGGCACAGCCACTATTATTTTTCAGGATGGAATCATCTGGGGCGGCTATACCAATGACGGAATGAGTCCCCGATTGCGGGTGGGTGGCCAGACATATCCTACCGGTACCCAGCCCGGTCATATTATCTCACCTGGTGTTGCCCAGAACCCAAACGATCCGGATGTCCGGATGTACCGGATACGGGCAGATTATCTGACAGTATCGGATGATGAACTCCGACGCGATGCGGCAGAGCTCAATAACATTGATACTTCCGCCGTCACTCAGGCGATGATAAATGCTGTAAGAAATCAATATACCCTGGACTGGTCGGAGTGGCCCGGAGATGAGGGCGCGCCATTTTATGATCTGAATAGCAATGGTGTGTGGGATCCTGGTACCGATGAGCCGGGTTTATTGAATGCGGATCAGGTACTCTGGTTTGTCTGTAACGATCTGAATTCCAACCTGACTTATGCATTATATGGTTCGCCACCCATCGGAATTGAATTGCAGGTAACTATGTGGGGATATAAAGGGTCTGGTTCTCTCGGACAATGTGCCTTTCGGCGTTACCGGATAATTAACAAGTCCGGTTATACCATCGATTCAATGTTTGTTGCCCAGTGGTCCGATCCGGATGTGGGAAACTCGACTAATGATTTTGCCGGCTGTGATTCCATTTTATCTCTCGGTTTTGCCTACAACGGAAATCCGGTTGATGAAGAGTATCAGCAATATGGCTTGGTACCGCCGGCGATTGGGTATGATTTATTACAGGGACCAATAGTTCCGTCTCAAGGTGATACCGCGATTTTTAACTTTAAAAAGGTTTTAAATTATAGAAATCTTCCCCTGACCTCCTTTTGGTATCACGCTTCTGGAGGTAGTACTCCTGATCCCATAATTGGTGATTATGCGGGCACCAAAGGCTGGTACAATATGTTAAATGGATTTATAGCGTTTGCAGACTCGCTAAACCAAGTTTTATTTACCCATGGTTCAGGACCCTATGCTAATCAACCAACAAAATTCCCATTAAATGGGGATCCGGTTACCGGTATGGGCGATATTGACGGACAGGGACTAAATAGGGCCCCCGCAGAACGGCGGTTTTCACTTGCTAGCGGCCCGTTCACCCTGCAGGATGGAGATACACAAGAGGTGATTATGGGTATTGTCGGCGGGATCTCAAATGATTATCTCCAAAGTGTAAATAAGATGAAAAATAATGATAAAGTAGTGCAGGCCTTCTATAATGTCTTATTTGAATTCCAGCTGACACCCCTGGATTTTGATACAAAGGTTGGATTTATTTCATCTTCCCAAACGGATGTTCATTTCAAAGCGGTTAATACTGATGCAGACTCCATTCGGATTTTAATCAAAACTTATAATGGTAATCCGCTAGCACAACTTTTTCTCTATGACGATGGGTTGCACGGGGATGGCGCTCCAGGAGATGGTGAATTCGGAAACGACTGGCAAACAACACCGTTTGGCAACGGTCTTTATCTGGACGCAGATGTTCGCTATAAAAACGGTTATTCTT
>CAYVKM010000067.1:0-21452 GCA_964452045.1 uncultured Calditrichaceae bacterium | reverse complement strand
TTTGATTTGAATGGAAAAGGAAAGTACATTTTTTCAAGTACCCGACTTCCCTCTTTAATCCGCAACATTCCTTTGGAGGCGTTGGTTAGGGCAGACACCCGCTCAAGGGCCAGATGCAAAAGTTGGTTGCTTTCCTGTAAACGGGATACTTCAATGCCGGTATCTATAAGGCTGTTTAACTGGAGAACGCGATGGTTAAGGTTAAAAATCAATTGCTTTTCCTTTTGCCGGGCAACATAAAACTGATAAGCGCCACCCAATTGTTGCAGATAAAACTGGAGGACTATTAAATCAAATTCAGTATATTCAGATTTGTCAAGTTTTTCTCCCAAGAAAATTCTAAAAATCGCATTATCGGTGAGGGGATGATTAACAAAAACTTTATATAAGGGATGATTTATCTGGGAAATGCTAAACTTATTATCCCGATCTAACAAATGGTTATAATCAGGTTCAGATTTCTGTTTAGAAAATAGTACCTGCCAATCTGTATTTTCCCTGTTTTTAAAAAGAATTGCTGCATTGAGAATCAGAAGATTACCACGTAATATCTGAAAAAAAAAATTCGCCAGTTCTTCCAGCGTTTTAGCCCGGCTGAGCATATTAAAACTATCCTGAAAGGCATTACTTTGCAACCGAAGTCGTTCAATTATATTATCCACTGTTTATCCCGTTATCTTGACCAAGGTTTTTAAGGCACCATCAACTGTTGCTTCTTTACCGGCATAATTAAATAATCCCATAATGCTTAAGGTTTTTTCGATTGCGGGTTCCAAATTGGTAAAAATAAGTTTTCCATCCTTTTCATTCAGTTGATCAATAATTTCTATCAGAAAAGAGATCCCAATAGAATTGACAACTTTACTTTTCTCAAGATCAATGACGACTTTTTTTAGGCCCTGTTCAAAATGTTTATTGAATTCTCGGGCAATTTTCTCACCCCCCACATTATTAACATAGCCCTCGGTATGCATAATTAGCACGTCATCCTGTACTTCTGAGGTGAGTGTGAAATCGGCTTCCATTTTTGCTCCTTCTCATTGCAGATTTTTAATAATTGTTATTTTTGTTCCCTTCTCATCGGAATCAACCCGGAAATCATCTGACATGGATTTCATTAGTTTAAGTCCCCAGCCACGTTTATGGTTTGTACCCAGCTTTTTATCAATCTCCGGTTCTTCAATTTGTTCCGGATTAAATCCCTTGCCAAAATCCCTGACAAAAATAATCAGTTTTTCCTGGGTCAGGGTAAACTCCACCTCCACCACCGGATTTTCCTGTCCCGAATGTTCGAACCCGTTAATTACCGCTTCGGTGACCAGTACATGCGCCTCACTGATTTTTTCTTCAGGAATACCCATATGCCTGGCCATACGATCCATACCCTCAATTGCCACAAGTTCAATATCTGGTATCTTGGGCAAAATCATCTTAAGTTCTATATTATCATTCATCTTTTCTCCATCAATTATAACGTCATAAGTTGAACAAATTAAGTTATTTCTGATGATATAACAAATAAATTCCGCATTCAGATTCTCAACCAATCACTCGGTTTATTCCTGTTGTAATTTTTAACCAAGTGATTTTAAGATTAACTTCTGCCATTTAAAATTTTATAAATTTATATATCTGTCAACCTCGTCCATAATTTTTGTGATTTCTATTTCTCAAATAGGTATATTTAAGCAGTGCACTTATACATCTTAATATAAGGTGAAAACTACTTATCCGGTTGGCAGCTTCAACAGGAGGAAATAACTATGGAAACCTCAAATACAACAGGAGATATCAGCAGGCGCCGTTTTTTTAAAATCGTTAGCGGTATCTTTACCTTTATCGGCAGTCTGGTCCTGGCAATTCCATTTGTCGGATTCATCATCGGTCCCATTTCCCGCCTTAGTAAAACCCACTTTTCCCGGGTTGCCAATTTAAAAAATGTTCCCCAGGGCACCCCTACCAATGTTCGCTATCCGGATGTTGAACAGGATGCTTATATTGAAGAGCGCATGACCCGGGACGTCTGGGTCATTAAACATTCTGCCGATGATGTTACGGTTTTTTCTCCGATCTGTCCGCATTTGGGATGCAGCTATAATTGGAATGAACAAAAAGGGGAATTTATTTGCCCCTGTCATGGGAGCGTTTTTGCTAAAGACGGAAAAGTATTGGCTGGCCCGGCACCCCGGCCGCTGGATACGCTTCCCAAAAAAATTCAAGGAAACGAACTTCTGGTGGAGTGGGAACAGTTCGAAGTCGGTGTTCCACAAAAAATAAAAGTATGAATGAGGTAAAGCAATGTTCTCATCTCTCTGGAAATGGCTGAACGACCGCTGGCCCCTGACTGCATTTTTCCAGTGGGGCCTGAAAGAAGATATTCCCGGGGGTGACAGTTACGCCTATATTTTCGGTAGCGCTACCCTGGTTATTTTTATCCTGCAGGTTGTCAGTGGAGTCTGGCAAATGTGTTACTATGTTCCCAGCATCGATCATGCCTATCAGAGCCTGAGTTATCTTAGAATTTCTGTGGCCTTCGGCTGGCTGGTTCACGGAATCCATTACTGGGGGGCCCAGGCCATGATTTTACTGGTGGGATTTCATGCGCTTCGGGTGTTTATCTGGGGCGCTTATAAAAATCCGCGGCAACTCACCTGGCTTCTGGGGGTAACCTTGTTAGTGCTTACTGCGGGAATGGTTTTTACCGGGGCACTGCTCCCCTGGGACGAAAAAGGTTATTTTGCGGCAGAGGTAGGGACCAGCATTGCCGGGACCATCCCATATATCGGGGACTGGCTAAAACGCCTGATCCGGGGCGGTGAGAGCATGGGTCAGCTCACCCTCTCAAGATTTTTCATCCTGCATGTGGCTATACTGCCCGCCATCCTGATGGCATTTATTGGGCTACACCTGGTAGCTTTCCGGAAATTTGGCAGCGTGGGGCCATGGAAAGAAAAGAAGCGCAAAAAAATCGGGTTATTTTGGCCGGATCAGATTTACTGCGATGTTCTTGCCGGTACTATCATAATTTTTATCATCATTGTACTTATTACTTACTTTAATCCACCCTTTAGCGGACCAGCCGATCCGGTGGATAATAGCTATCAACCAAAACCGGAATGGAATTTTTTGTTTTTATATCAGGCATTGAAAGTATTTAAAGGAGGATGGGAACCCGTCGGAACAGTAGGTTTACCCATCGTGGTTATTGTACTGTTTGTGCTCCTGCCCTTCCTGGATAGGAAAAAAGACCGGAATCCGCTCAAACGACCACACATCATGTTTGGTGGTTTTGTTTTTCTGGCTGGTGTTCTGGCCCTAACCATAACCGGATATTACAGCCATCCCGGCGGTGCCCAGGGGGTAGCCGCTACCGGGGCACAGGAATCGACCACACATCTCTCATCGTCCGCCCGGGAGGGATCAAAACTGATTCATTCTCTGGGCTGCATGGGCTGCCACAGTATCAATGGAACCGGAGGCACCATTGCCCCGGATCTCTCCCATGAAGTTGCCAAAGGTCATTCCAAGATATGGATCATAACTCAGATCCGCGATCCCAAAAAACACGATCCCACCTCTATAATGCCGTCATTTACCAATATCAACAATCAGCAGGTAGCAGAAATTGCAGACTACCTGCTCAGCCTGGGAACCGGTACTGCTGCACCGGCCGGAGTTTCAACTACAGCAGGGAAACCGGCACCTGCCTCTCCCGGAGCTAAAGCCACTGCTGATACCACAGCTCCATCAACAGAAACCGTGCTGGCCAATCTTGGTCCCCCGGGACCAGCTGTCAACTATATTGGCAACCCAAAACATGGAGCAGTTCTGTTCCGGCAGAGATGTGAGTCGTGTCATGGCATTAAAGCAAAGGGAGGCATCCCGAATCCGGGATCTTTGAGTGGTGTTGTCCCGGGATTAAACCCAATTGATTCGGTATTATATAACGGAGATGCCAATACTTTTACCGAGAATATCGATCGTTTCATTCAACATGGCAGCACGCCACCTGGCCCCGATCCTTCACTGCACATGCAAAATTTCGGGGATTCCCATGTCCTGACCCAGCAGCAGATTGCCCAAATAGAGGCCTATATTCTTGAATTAAATGGAGTGAACAGGGCACAATTGAGACATCCCGGCATACCACCCAAACAGTTTCTGTGGATTAGCCTGGTGATCTTCGGTGTGTTTATCATTGGTTTAATCGTTTATCGGATTGGACAATATAAAAAGGAGAGTTCCTCTACTTAAAGCAGGAAAAATGTCTGCTGACAGAACAAGTCTTTAATCACTTTTTACCTTGTGCTATCACTTTGATCCGCAGGAGAATTATTTCTTCGTTCTCTTCCATGATGATGAAAGTCATCTTCCGGGAAATGTTTTTCTCTATCAATCATCGGCCGTCGGCCAGGCCGGCCTAGCATTTCCAGGGGAACACCTTGCTGCATACCCTCGAAAATTTTCTGAAAGATTTGCTCAAGTTTAACCCGTTGTTCCGGGGTGCAGACATCCCGCAATTCCCGAAAATGGGTGTATAATAACCATTCTCTTTCGGCTTCTTTGTTGCCAATTTGTTCGGCCAAATCTTTGACCACTAACGAATCCGGATCCTTGGAGAAAACTTCGTCCAGCATTTTTTCCTTCAATTCCCGGATTTCATTCATCACAACCATTGATTCCTGGAAGTGCTGCCGGCGTAGTTGCTTGAACTCGGTTGCCTGTTCCGGTGATAAATTCAGCCTCCGCTCCAGAAATTTTTCCACTCTGGCAGCTCTCCGGTCAAACGGTGGTGGTACCCGCTCCGGTTGCCGGAAATGGAAAATCCAGAGCAGGGTCAGGGTAAAAATGTTCAGCACCACCAGGGTAATGATGCTTATCAAAGCAAAACGGTTTTTACTAAACAGGTCCATACCATCACCTAATTGTTGGTAAAGTATTCATCATAGCTTTTATCATTTATGGAATATTCATCGGCAAAGGATGAGATGTTGCTTGTTTGGGTATCGGAACTTGAATTCCGGTTCTGAAAAACAAGCAGAGCGGATATCAGATTAAGAACCAGGAGCAGAACCAGAAAAGCCAGCCGGAAGTACCTGCCAATGAAAGATGATAATCCGGATGACAGAGGCTGGTCTTGAGTGCTTTTTATCCTTGCTTGTAAACGGGTATAGAAAAAAGGATCACTCTCCAGCTTTTCAAACCGATCCAGTTGCTGAAGTGTTTTTTCCACTTCTTTCTCGATTCGTTCTTTTCTTTCATTCTTCATTTTATGCCGGTTCATACTATCATTCCTGTCAATTTAGACGATTTTCAAACTTAATTCTTGCGGCGAACCGCATTTTATTCTCACAAATGTTTATCATAATACTTGTACAATTTCTTCTTCAGATTAACTTTAGCACGATGAATCAGCGATTCTACCGCAGAGACCGAGGTATTCATTATTTCTGAAATTTCCTTATTACTGAAGTCCTCGTATTTACTCAAAGTGATAGCTATTTTCTGGTTCTCGGGTAAGCGGTCCATGGCTTGCTGCAGGATTTGGGAACGTTCCATCTCCTCCATACTTTTATCCGGATTATCACCGGAGGGCTGCTCAAGCCGATCGGCAACATCATCAATATTGAAAAGTTTTTTAAATTGTCCCATCCGTTTCTTTCGATTTTTCCGGCGAAGGAAATCCAGGGACTTGGTTACCGATATCCGGTAGATCCAGGTCGATAGTTTTGCTTCCGCCCGGAATTTTTCCAGAGACTGATATATTTCAATAAATACCTCCTGGGCGATATCCCTGGCATCTTCCCTGTTCCGGACAAAACCGTAACAGGTATTGATAACCCAGTCTTGGTACTGCTCCACCAAGGTCTGAAATGCCCCGGCTTCACCCGCTTTTACTGCTTTTATCAGCTCGGTATCTTCCATAACTGAAATATATAACGCTTCTGACAGGGATTGATTCATTTTTTTGATAAAAATCTATTCATATCGTAAGGCGTCAATAGGATTTAGAGCTGCGGCTTTTCGGGCCGGATAAAAACCAAAAAAGACACCGACCGCACCGGAAAATAAAAATGAAATAAAAATGATTTGCAGATTGATGATGGCGGTCAGCTGGGTAAAAGTGTTTAAAATGTAGGTAATCACAAATGCCAGGAAAATTCCTAACAAACCGCCGGTAAGACTTAACACAATAGCCTCGGTCAAAAATTGAGACAATACATCGATGCTCCGGGCGCCAACCGATAGACGAATTCCAATTTCCCGGGTTCTCTCGGTAACCGAAACCAGCATTATATTCATGATGCCGATGCCGCCGACGATCAGTGATACTGCAGCAATGGAACCCAGCAGCAGGGTCATTACCCGGGAGGTTTCCGATGCAGTTTCGGCAATCTGGGTTTGGTCGCGAATGGTAAAATCATCATCCTCTCCCGGGGCAATGCGATGAGACTGGCGAAGTATTGTCTGGATCTGATCCTCTGCTGCCTGCATATCCGTGGTGGAGACCGCACTGGCATTGATCATATCCACCCAACGGTGGCCCTTTAAACGGTACAGAACCGTGGTCGCCGGCGCTAATATCAAATCATCCTGATCGGCGCCCAGCCCACTCTGTCCCTTAGCTTTTAAGACACCAATAACTGTAAAAGGAACATTCCGGATGCGTATCCTTTGACCGGTTGGATCTTCATCAGGGAACAATTGATTGGCCACAGTCTCACCTAAAAGTGCTACTTTTCTATTGGCTCGTACATCGCGGTCGGTAAAAAATTCGCCGTATTTAAGTTGCCAGTCACGAATTTTAAAATACGCCGGAGAAACGCCATAGACAGTCGTCGCCCAGTTGCCGTTGCCACCAATTACCTGTCCGCCAGTACGCACTACCGGCGAAACCGCACTCAACAGGGTGGCCTGTTTCTGAATATCTTCCACATCCTCAAAGGTGAAACGATTGAAACTGCCGGCACCCCGGCTCACCCCACCGGCCTGACTGAAACCGGGAAACACGATGATCAGATTGGTACCGAGAGAATTGATGCCTTCTTCGATAACCTCCTGCGAACCCTGACCGATAGCCACCATAACGATAACCGCACTAACGCCGATGATAATTCCCAGCGAGGTCAACAGACTCCGACTTCGATTTTTCAGCAGACTTTTAAAGGCTGATTTAAGTAAATTTTTAAATTGCAACATGATGTTTCTCCGGCAAAATGCCCTGCTTTCTCAAAATTTATTTTTTAGTTTTGCTTTGTTTCCGGGACGGTAACCTCGTCATCCGGTAATTCTTCATCACCTTTAAACTCGGCCAGGTCTTTTTTGGCATCCCGCCGGTTTTCAACCAAAAAATCCCGTCGGATATGCCCATCCCGCATTTCTACAATACGCCTGGCATACTGGGAAATATCTCGTTCATGCGTCACCAGGATAATGGTAATTCCCTGATCATTGAGTTCCTGAAAAACAGAAATGATATCGATTGAAGTTCTCGAATCCAGGTTACCGGTTGGTTCGTCTGCCAGAATAATTGCCGGTTGATTAACCAGCGCCCGGGCGATTGCCACTCGTTGTTGCTCCCCTCCGGACATTTGATTTGGTTCATGATCCATCCGGTCTCCCAATCCTACCCGTTGCAGGGCTTCCATTGCCGCTTGACCGGGATTTTTTATACGAGTGGTACGATCATAAAACAAAGGAAGCTCAACATTTTCCAGGGCAGAGGTCCGGGCCAGCAAATTGAATCCCTGGAAAACAAAACCAATTTTCTGATTGCGGATATCTGCATATTCATTCCGGCTCATCTTGCCCACCGATTTTCCATCCAGATAATATTCTCCGGAAGTAGGCTCGTCCAGGCAGCCGAGCAGGTTCATCAGGGTGGACTTCCCCGAACCGGAAGCGCCCATCACTGCCACAAACTCACCTGATTTTACCTCAAGGTCTATTCCTCTCAAAGCATGAACAGCCACATTACCCATCTGAAAAGTTTTGGTCATCTGTATTGTTTTAATAACTGTATTCACAGAAAAATTATCCTACTTTTAATTTTTATAATCCTTAAGTCACAACTGATGGACATAGATAGCTATATAACATGTTCCCCTGTCCGATCTTCTCCCATTTCTAGAACATACGTCGCCTACCAAAGCCGGGTTGTGAATTTTGATCATTTGTGCTCTTATTTTCCGCGTTTGCCTGCCCGGTAATCACTTTCATACCTTGCTGCAAATGCTGACTCCTGACAATCTCGGTTTCCATGCCATCCGTCATTCCGGTCCGGACATAATCCACTGCCAGTTTTCCCTGTTGAGTGAGATACCAGATCTGGCCAAAATTCCGTGACCTCTGATTAGGGGAAGACCTTCCCGTCGATTGCATAGTTCCGGCAAAAACCTGCTCTCCCATTTGTGATTGTCGTTTCTGTTTGAGCGAATCCGGGAGGGCAGCCATTTCTGCCTGCCGCTTTTTCCGGAATTCGGCCACTATTTTTTCACTGGGCTGGAATCGCAATGCGGCATTGGGAACCATTAACACATCTTTCTTCTCTTCAATAATAAAATCAACCGTTGCGGTCATCCCCGGCAAAAGATAATTTCCCTCATTGGTAGCCCGGATAACGACAGTGTAGGTAACCACATTGGATTCCGTGGTTGGTTCCAGCCGGATCTGTTTTACCACCCCGGAAAATTCCTTTTCCGGATAGGCTTGCACATCAAACCGGACGGACTGTCCTTCTTTTATTTGTCCGATATCACTTTCATCCACATCTGCCAGAATTTCCATTTGGGAAAGATTCTCAGCTATAATGAAAAGCGTCGGGGTGGAAAAACTGGCGGCCACCGTCTGACCCGCTTCCACATTGCGCTGGGTTACGATTCCTGATATCGGAGATCGAATAACCGCATAATTTAAATTTCGCTTGGCTCGTTGCAAAGAAGCCTGGGCTGATATCAAATTGGCTTTTTGGGTTTTCAGATTGATTTTATACGGCAAAAATTCTGCTTCGGAGATCAATTCCTGGTCAAACAGGGGTTTATTTCGATTGTAATCGGATTGAGCTTGTTCCAGTTGCGCTTCGGCTTTTGTCACACCGGCCTGGGCATCGAGAACAGCAGCCTTAAGAAGTACTGTATCCAATACTGCAAGTAGCTGTCCTTTTTTTACCCGATCGTTAAAATCCACATAAATCCGGGCAATGGTTCCGGAGACCTGGGTACCCACCTGGACAGTTGTCACCGGGCTGAGGGTACCGGAGCTGGATATGGTATTTTCCAGGTTTCCTTTGGTCACTTCACCAAACTGGTAAGTGGTTTTGCCGTTCCCGGTAACTGCACCATAAATAATTTTAATAATGATGACCAGGACGAAAAGGGTAAATACACCCAAAATAATTTTCTTTTTCATTAATGCATTCTCCATAAACACTTAATTAAATATTGAGGTTGCTGAATCGATATTCCCACTGTAATAGTGAATTGCAATGTAATTGAGTAGCAGATTATAATCCGCATTTACCCGCTGATAAGCGGCGTTATAGTAATTTGTCCGGACCTGACTCAGTTCAATGTAGGTGGAAGACCCAACCCGAAACCGTTCTTCAGAAATCTTGAGGGCCTCACTGGCATAATCATACTGGGCATGCGCAGCTTCTCTTTGCTTTACTGCCGTCTGATAATCCAACAGTGCCTGCTGTACCTGCGAGCTGATCTGGAGATCCAGATTCTGCAGATTTAATTGTTGATTGGAAAGCTGAATTTGAGCTTGTTGAACGCTATTCCGGGTGGAAAAACGATCGAACAGCGGCATGGAAAAAGATAGACTTAAACCAAAGTAGGGATTCTCATCGAAAAACTGGTTAGAAAAACCAAGATCAGGAAAACCGCTGCTATAATTAGATCCGGCTCCGGCAGACAGGGAAAGGGTGGGCCAATACCCGGACCGGGCTGCCCGAATCTGATATTTGGCCGCCTGGATTTGGTATTTCTGTGACAAAACGTCTTCCCGAGAGTTCAGGATACCGGTCAACTGTACTTCCGGCGGTTGATTTGATAATAAAGCATTCAATTGGTCAATTGGCAACGATTGAAAGTGAATATTCACGTCTGCCGGTTTTCCCAGAATCTGCAATAAACTATAACGGCTTACCTGATAATTCCTCTCTGCCTGAAGTAGTTGCAGCTCACTTTGTTTCAGATCGGACATTTGCTGGTAAACATCCACTTTGGACCGGTTACCCACTTTCTGAAAAGCTTCTATCTGTTTCAACTGATCCTGCTGGGTGGAGAGATTGTCTGTGGCAATACGGATGAATTCACTGTCCAGAACGACCTGGATGAACTGAGATACAGTTCCATAAATAATCGACTGGCGGTTCCAGGAGTAGTTCGCGGTATCCGATGCCCACCCCAATTTAGTTGCATTTAGCTGGGCCACATTATAAAAACCATTAAAGATATTTAAATTGGAATTTACTGAACCACTTACCGATTCACTGGAAGAACCCTTTTTAGGATAATTCTTTGAGCCGGAAATACTGGCATTAAGATTAGGCAAAAAATTATATTGGGCCTGTTTAATATCAATCTGATCCGCAGCGACAACATTGGAAAATTGTTTTATGCTGATGTTCTCCTGCAAAGCCATCTGAATCGCCTGCCCCAGGGTCAGGGTCTGGGTTTCCTGGGCAAATAGTGAATTCGCTTCGCTTTTTGTCAGCGAGAATGCTCCAAACATCACCATACAAAAAATAAAAATCATTTTCACATTTCGATACATTTTCATTTTCATCCTTCTCATGGCTTTAATCGTGTTTAGCAGATTAGTGTCTGTTTTCGCTGCCCCATTGCCCCCTACGTTTACCCCATTCCTGCCTTCTTTCCTGAACATATTTCTGGTACTCCTGCTTCTGCGGTTCGGTTAATACGGTTTCTATCTTTTTATCCCGTTCCTGTATAATGGATTGCATCTGGGAACGCATTTGCTTGCGATCTCCGCTGCTGTCCTCCCGCAATTGCTGCATCTGCTCGCGGGAAGAGGTTAAAATAGGTTCGATCCGGGCGACCTGCTCATCAGTTAATTTCAATCGTTCCTTCAAATCAGTTATTTCCCGGTCCATTATACCGGACATGGGAGGAACTGATCCCTTCACTTTCTCATATTTTTTCTGTTGTTCCGGAGTAAGAATATTCCGGATCTGCTGATCCGTTTCCTCATCCAGGTCGGCCATGGCCACCTTAATGGCTTCTGCATCATCCCTGTTTAACTCCCGGATATTTTTAGACTGTTTTTCCGCGTTCTGCAGGATTACCTGCAAGTCTGCAGTCTGTTCCTCGGTCATATCCAGACTGGTTTTTAAACGGTCCACTTTTTGATCAATCGTTGCCGGCGGCTGTGCTGACAAAAATCCATTCAACAAAACCGTAATTAACAAAACCATCACAAATCCGACATTTCTCATTGCATTTACCTCAGATGAAAAGTGAAAAATAATAACCAGACATATTTAAAGCGATCTATTTTAATGCCCGGATAAATCCTAAATCCAATTCTCTGAATTCGCGCCAAAATTGATTCTGATGCATGAAGATTTGATGAAAGTTTAATTTCATATAATTCTCACAGGTTATTCGTTAGCTGGAAGGGTTTAAGAAATTCACCGTACTCTTTTTTCGACGGGTTAAGCTCAAATTCATACTTAATTTTGAAAAACCGGGCAATCTCAAATGAATGATCGATGTCGGATGCATCCATATCAAAGCTGGTATTTAATTCCTGGGCAAACCATTTTGCCGGCAAACGATTTACCATGGCTATCTTATATAGTAATTCAACTCTGGGAACATCCAGAATTTGATTCATAAAACACGTTTTGAATCCATCCCGGATAAAAATACCGGCAATTTCCGGATTAGAAAATTTTACTGGTTCTTGGATAGTAAAGGTGTCATCCAAAAAGTGACTGATGACATATTCACAAAACTGTGGTTCAAAATCCAGGATTTTACCCAACCGGCGAACTCGATTCTTTTCCTGCTCATCCCCCAGCGTTTCTTTACCTATCAGTAAAAGCATTCCTTTAAAATAATTACTCCGATCCTGAAAACTTATTTCCATAATGCCTTTCCTGTCTAGCGGTGAAAACTACGTTCAAAAAAAGGGTCTGCAGGACAAACCAGCAAACCCTTTCAATTGAAAATTCACAATCTGCTTAATCGTCATCCCAGGGACGATGTTTTTGCAACCCACCGCGACCCTTTAGGCCACGACCTGGATGAGAATCGAATTTAACCCGCTGTTCATCGGTCAGAAGGGACCGGATTTGCTGGCGATGGGCAACTCTTTCCTTCATCATCTCCGTCCGAACTTTACCAATCTCATCAATTTTCTTATTAATGTCGTTCATATTCACTTTATCCAGAGTTGATAAAGTGCGCAGCTCTGCCCGGAGCTCGCCCAGTTCATTTCTCAGTGGTAGAACTTTCTTCATATGCTCGGTGTGAAGCTTTTCGATCTGCTCTTTTTGCGCATCGGTTAACTCCAGCATGGCGAACATTCCCGGTTCATGTTCCCGGAACATCTGGTGACGCGGTCCTTCCATCGGCCCTCTTTTTTCCATCTGGGCCAGAGAGAGACCGGTTAGTACCAGAACAATTACCGCAGCTGATAACAGAATGAAATTTCGTTTCATGGTTTTCTCCTTTCTTTTTTTATCACCATTTAGCATCTGATTGATCGATCATCAAATTTTTCATCAATCTAATGCATATGACGTCAGGCAGAAAAAAAACTTGCGCGGATTGTTAATTTTAAAACGAATAGGAAGGTATAAGAATTCAGGAAAGTGATGCCCGGCTATGCCGGACTAATATCCCGCACAATAAATCCGGAAAGACCGACATAAATCATGAACCGTTTCTCCTTGCCGGAGGTCTGGAAGACCGCATTCCCGTAAACCGTACTGACCATAGGCAATTCCGGTCCATACTCATATAGGTAGCGCCAGAGGGGATGATTTTCATTCTCCACCAGGGAATAAATAGTTGGTTGCTCCTTCATCTCGTCAATAGTGCGCAGGTAACGTCCCCGGATGCGGGTTAGACGATAACGGGTATGCAATCCCATAAAACTCAGCCAGTCGTCCCATTTGAGGATATCTCCTTCCAGCACCCACTGATCCCCTTTTATCAGAAACTGGTGGGTTACCTGCGAGTCCGCCGAGACATATTGAATCAGGGTTATCCGGCTGGTTTCATCCTCGCCAACCTGCTGTACCAGCACTTCGGCAACCGGTTCCTCCAGGGTAAAAGCCTGGTAAGCCCTCAAGAAAAATCCGAAAAACATGATCATTCCGAAAACGGCAATCCAGAGGACCAGGGTTATCAGATTTCGGAGACTGGCTAATAATTTCGGGCGAGCTGCTTTTTTTCCGGATAGGGCACGAATGAGCCAGTTGATCCGGCGAACCAGATAATAGAGCAATAACAAAATCCCGATGAAGACGCCAAAGGCTCCGAGATATAAAATCATTTATTTTCCTTCAAATAATCGCATCTGTATTTCTGATCCAATATAATAACAGAACTGTCTGTTTCAGAAAAGATATTGATTTCTTTGCCGTCTCACAATATATTTAAGCAATTCCGTTGGGGGTGCTCTCTAAAACGAGGGCTGAGACAATACCCCTGAACCTGAACTGGGTAATACCAGCGTAGGGAAACGGAAACTAAAAGACATCATTAATTTTAGTGGCCGTTTTCCGAAACTGGAGGACGGCCATTTTATTTTTTGGAGGTAGTACGGTGAAGTTTTTTTCAATCATTTTTATTTTAATTTTTACCTCTGTTCTTTTTTCCCAGGATGGAAAACTGATGGGAATTGTCCGGGATGAAAACACCGGGGAGCCACTGGTGGGTGCCAATGTAGTACTGCAAAAAACGCGGAGGGGTACGGTAACCGATCAGAATGGTGAATTTGTGATTGAGCGGATAAAACCAGGTGACTATAAGCTTACCATTACCTACATTGGCTATCAGGACTATGCGGAAAGAGTGACCATAGAACCATCGAAGGTTTTCAAACTAAGTGCAAATCTGAGAGAAACACCAATACGCGGAAAGGAAGTAGTGGTTGTGGCCACCCGCGCCATTGAGGGGGAGACCCCCGCCGCTTTCGCCACCCTGACCAAGAAAGATATTCAAAACGGTTATTTTGCCCAGGATATTCCGGTGATGCTCAGCCAGCTTCCTTCCACCACCTTTTATTCGGAAAACGGAAACGGCATCGGATATAATTATATTTCCATCCGGGGATTTGATCAGCGGCGGATTTCGGTAATGATCAACGGCATCCCGCAAAACGATCCCGAAGATCACAATATTTACTGGATAGATTTCCCGGATATGCTTGGGAATGTGGAGGACATCCAGGTGCAACGGGGAGCCGGAAACGCATTTTACGGGCCACCGGCCATCGGGGGATCGGTCAATATCATAACTTCCCAGTTTTCCCAGGACAAAAAGATCAGCGCTTTTGCCGGGTATGGCAGTTATAACACCCAGAAATATTCGGTTTCCCTCAATTCCGGACTGGTATCCGACAAATTTGTATTTTTCGGCCGGCTATCTCGGATTAAAAGTGATGGTTACCGTGAGCAATCCTGGTCAGATTTAAAAAGCTATTTTATTGGTGCGGCCTGGTTTGCTAAAAACAGTACCACCCGGCTCCATTTTTACGGCGGTCCGATTGAAGATCACCTGGCTTATTATGGAATCCCAAAAGAAGCTACTGAGAACCGCGACACCCGCACAGCAAATCCGATTATGCGGCCGGACGAAATTGAGAACTTTAACCAGCCTCATCTGGAAGTGATGAATGAATATCAGCTGAGTAATAATCTAAAACTCAACAACACGTTTTTTGGAATCCGCGGTTACGGTTTTTTTGATTATGATGGCTTCTGGGCACCCCTGTCCTATTACCGCCTAACCCGGGAATATGGTTTTGATGTAAGCGGCGATCCGGAGCAGATCTATGTGGACGACCTGTTAATCCGCGCCTACGTGGATAACAAACAGGCCGGCTGGTTGCCCCAGCTTCAGTATACCCATGCGAAAGGAAATGTCATCGTTGGTGGTGAATTCAGGTTTCATCGCTCTTTGCACTGGGGCAGAATACAAAAGGGAAGCCCCGACTTGCCGCCGGCAGTTTCCGGTCCGTATCAGGGTTTGAATTATATTGGCAACCGGCACTATTACGAATATAAGGGAGCAAAGGATGTCATCTCTCCTTATATTCATACAACCTATAAATTCCGGCCGGATCTGCTGGTCATGTTCGATCTGCAGCTGGCTTACGACAAATATTGGCTTTACGACGAAGCCTTTATCGGAACAGATTTCAGCCTGAACTATTATTTTTTAAATCCCAGGCTGGGTGTTAATTATAAATTGAATCGCAATTTTAATGTGTTTACCAGTTTCTCCCAAACCAGCCGGGAGCCCCGCTTAAAAAATTTCTACGATGCCGCAGAAGCCAGCACGCCGGAGAGCTGGGGGGCGGTAACTCCGCAGTTTGTAGTCAATACCGGCGGCAGCTATAATTTTGATCAGCCCCTGGTTGAACCGGAAACCCTCAATGATATCGAACTTGGCGTTGGATATCAGAATGCTTCCTGGAAAACCCATCTCAATCTTTTTTACATGACCTTTATCAATGAGATCATTAAAAAGGGGCAACTGGACAGGTTTGGCCAGCCGGTTACCGGTAATGCGGATCGTACCCTCCACCAGGGAATTGAGATGGATTTTCAAGGAAATCTTTTTCCAAATTTCATTCTGAGCGGTAATTTTACTTATAGTGAAAACAAATTGAAGAAATACTCGGTCTTTGATAGTGATGGTAATGAAATTGTTCTGGATGGTAATCCCATCACCGGTTTTCCCAACACTCTGGCCAACCTTAAGGTGACCTATTTGTTTAATCAACTAATTTTATCCCTTACCATGCAGCATGTTGGCAAACAGTATACGGATAATTTCAAAAACGAAACAAATACGGTCGATCCTTACACGGTCTTTAATGCCATGGTGAGTTATCAACTGCTGGATATATCCGGAGTTTCCAAAATACAGCTTCAACTGCACATCCAAAATCTATTCGATATACTTTACAACACCTATGGAGCGGGAGCAGAATTTTTTCCCGCTGCCGAAAGAAATGCTTTTATTAATCTGAAACTGGTTATATAATAGCCCAAAACTGAGGGCCAGAGCATATGGATAAAAGAACGGCTTTACTGGTAGGAGCAACCGGGTTGGTGGGTGGTCATTGCCTTAATTATTTACTTAAGGATGAAAATTACAGCCATATTGTTGTTCTGACCCGGCGAAACCTGGAGATTGAAAATCCCAAATTAACCCAGTATGCGGTGGATTTTGACCAGCTGGAAAATTATAGTGATCAGATAAAGGCGGATGATATCTTCTGCTGCCTGGGGACAACCATAAAGAAGGCCGGTTCACAGGAAGCTTTCCGGAAGGTGGATTATTACTATCCGCTCCAGATTGCACAGCTCGCCGCCAAAAATGACGCAAGGCAATTTCTAATGATCTCGGCCCTGGGTGCCGATAAGAAGTCCAGAATTTTTTATAACCGGGTTAAAGGTGAAACGGAAACGGTTATCCGGGAAATACCTTTTTACGGTATACAGTTCTTCCGGCCCTCTCTGCTGGTGGGGAATCGGGCAGAAAACCGGGTCGGCGAAAAGGTAGCTGAATTTTTCCTGAAGATAGTAAAACCGATCCTGATTGGCGGTTGGAAAAAATATAGGGCTATCACCGCAGCCACTGTGGCCAAGGCCATGGTGGAAATAGCCAAGACCGATCTGAAGGGCATTCATATTTATGAATCCAATCAGATCCAGTTTTTTTGTGACCAGTTGCAAAGAAAAGGTATTTGATGGAACCGAAACATTATTTATTGATTGCCAATGGTGAATTGAACTGCTCGGATTTCGAGCGGGTTGATCTGTCACAATTTACCGAAGTAGTCGCCCTGGATGGCGGAGCTGTACATTCATTTGATTGCGACATTCTACCAGATATGATCATCGGGGATCTGGATTCTATCCCGCAAAATTACCGGGATAAATTTGCCCACAGTCAGTTTGTCCATAAACCCTCCCAGGATATGAACGATTTGGAAAAGGGAATAATTTACTGCATTGAGGAGCAGGCCGATGGACTGACTATTCTGGGTTTGACCGGCGGAAGAAGCGATCATCTGCTAAACAACTTTTCGGTTTTGGCCCGGTACGACCAGAAGATCAGAATAACCGTCATCGATAAATATGCTAGAATCCTATTCATCCGTAATGATTACAGGTTCCAGGGAAAATCCGGGCAAATTGTCTCCCTGATTCCCTTGGGGAAAATAAATGGTATAACAACCCGGGGATTGAAGTATTCACTGAAAAAAGAATCTCTGGAATTTGGTGTGCGGGAGGGACTGAGCAATGTCGTCACCAGTTCCCCAGTCAGTATATCATTGGAAGGCGGGCTGCTCCTGCTCTTCATCCACTGGCCGGATAATCCATGATAAAATTACATCCCCTGGAAATTGTTCCCATTCTTCTCTACCTGGCCCTGCTGTTGTTCATTGGCTTTCGCAAACGCTCCAATCTTTCCAATGAAGAAAATTTTATCCTGGGCGGTCGTCGGTTAACCCTGCCGGCATTTGTAGCGACGCTGGTGACCACCTGGTATGGTGGCATACTTGGCGTTGGGGAATTTACCTATCGGTACGGATTATCCAATTGGGTGGTATTCGGACTGCCCTACTATATTTTCGCCATTTTGTTTGCATTTTTGCTGGCATCCAGAATCCGGAAGGCGCAGCTGCTGTCCATACCGGATCAGCTTTACCAAAATTATGGATACAGCAACGGATTGATTGGGACCATCTACACTTTTTTTATGACCCTGCCAGCGCCCTATGTTCTGATGGTCGGCTTTCTGATTCAATTAATCAGCGGATGGCCGCTCTATATCTGCCTTATTCTGGGAACTGTTTTTTCCATGATCTATGTGATAAATGGGGGTTTTAACTCGGTGGTGAGGACAGACAAGCTTCAGTTTGTTCTGATGTTTGGCGGTTTTATCGTCCTTTTTTTTACCCTGATTTCCCGGTATGGTGGTCTGCCATTTCTCACAGATCATCTTCCAGAAAATCATCTTACCCTTACCGGAGGCAACAGTATTCAATATATCATAGTCTGGTTTTTTATTGCCCTGTGGACGCTCATTGATCCCGGATTTCACCAGCGCTGCTATGCGGCAAAAACCCCCGGGATTGCCCGGAGAGGTATTCTGATCTCGGTGCTGTTCTGGCTAATCTTCGATTTTCTAACCACCTCCACCGGTCTCTATGCGCGTGCTCTGCTAAATGATATTGATGCTCCGTTATCTTACCCACTCCTGTCGCATCAGATATTGCCGCCGTTATTATCCGGCCTGTTCCTGACCGGCCTTTTGGCCACCATCATGTCCACCGTAGACAGCATGTTCCTGCTCTCCGCCATCACCATCGGCCACGATTTTACAGGCAAACTTAAGAGGATACAAATCTCACGGGTGAATCTAATCCGGATCGGGCTATTTATCAGCGCTCTGATTTCCATTTTACTGGCGATCCTGTTTCCATCGGTTATTCAATTGTGGTATATCATCGGGACGCTTTTTATTCCACCCATGCTTATTCCTGTTTTAGGCACCTACTATCCTTTTTTTCGGCTCTCAAAAAAAATGGCCGGCTGGAATCTCGGATTATCCTTTTTTATTTCCTTCTTCTTCCTGTTGCAGTCTATCAGGATAAGCCCTTCGATCATCCAGCTCAATTACTGGCTGAATATCCAGCCGATGTATCCCGGGCTTACTGCTTCAGTCTTGCTTTTAATATCTTTTCGATTGAAGAAAATTTACTTTAAGGATTGAGACAAAAAGTCAAATAATACTATTAGAAATTGGTATCTGTTAAATAAAAGTCTAAAATCTCTAATCGACAGAATGAAATACTGACTTTTGAATTGATCCATCCAGCCGATAGACCAGCACCAGGCTGGAGATGATCTTCAGCGCCAGACTCTGGGCTTCCTGCTCTGCCAGATCCTTATTATCATGTTTACTTAAAATTGTACTGTCTTTTATCACCGACCATCTGCCCGATTCGGGGATGACCTGGTAAATATGACGAGCTGCCATAAAATTTCCTTTATTAAATCTGATTTTTAATATTTCTCATTTTTAACAAGAATATAAACCGGCCGGTATTACAATCAGATAACATCATCGTTATGATTGTTTTGAACTTTAATTAACCGCAGGTTACTGATTTTACAGTTATTTCCATCGTTATGTTTCGTATGGCTAAATAAATTTATCGTTTCAGGATCAACCTGATGTGGGTAAATTTAATACTTTAAATACCGGAGAGATCATGTTACGATTCTTAAAATATTGTTTGTTCATCGGGATATTTGTTTTAGCCTGCCAACCCAAACCGGTGGTCAAACATGAGGTACCAACCGGACCGCCACCCTCCCCTGTCCTTAAAGCATTACCCGATTCGGCTCAGGTGCTGGTTGATAAAGAAAATGTGAGAGAGAGCCCAAACGGCACCGCCTTTGGTACGCTTCATAAAAATGAAAAGACTTATCTGATGGGTCATCTGGGTAACTGGATCATTTTCCATAATAACCGTTTTGATTCGGTTTTTGTCTGGGGTCCTTCGGTGGGCATTAGTTACATAAACATCTACAATCCGCTCACCTATTATGATACTACCTACCAACAGTTCTACCGGTTTAGCTACCTGCAAAAACTCCTGGGTGTCTCCGGGAAAACCATAAATGATGAACAGCAAAGTTACCAGGTATTTTTCGACCACCTCGGTCTGGGTAGTCATCAGGAGATTGTGATGGAGGTGACCACTGAAAATACCGAGAAAATTCAGCACGGTATTACCCTTACCATCCGGAAAAGCGATAGTCTGATTTCCCGGGTTGATGTTGATTATCTCGACCCGGTTAAGGGCACGGAAAAGGCCCTGTCCATAAGCAATTTAAAAAACCACAAGCCCTCTTCCCAAACTGATAGCGAGGTTACCTGGAAACCCGGCATACTCGTTTCCGGACTTATCATCCGGTTGGAACGAAAAGAGTGGAAAAGTTCGTTCTTCAGAACCATTTCATTTCAAAAAGAGCGGTTCTGATTTGAGGCAGAGTGCATCAAATAACTGGCAATTAGCGCCGGCTGGATTCAGTTGATCTGTTTATGTACACTTTTCTTTCAACCCGAAAACAAGGGATTTCAGACCTTTTTTTCTGTTTGGAAAAATTTTACGATTTAGTTATATTTGTAACTGTTTAAAAAATATTGAATAAACTACATTTTCAATCTATGCCAGAACTCCGGAAAGATCCTGTTATCGGTAGATGGGTCATTATTTCCAGCGAAAGAGGACGTCGACCTTCAGACTTCATTGAAGTGATGGAAAAGAAAAAAGGCGGATTTTGCCCGTTTTGTTACGACAACGAGGAGCACACTCCTTCCGAAATCCTATCCATTCGTCCGGATAAATCCGAGAAAAACAAGCCCGGTTGGACGCTGCGGGTTTTCCCCAACAAATTTCCGGCGCTCCGGGTGGAAGGTCAGCTTAACCGGCAGGGCGACGGCATCTACGACCGGATGAACGGGGTGGGTGCACATGAAGTGATTGTGGAAACGCCGGAACATTTTAAGGAATTTATCGATCTGGAAATCCCTGCCATCCGGGATGTATTCTGGGCTTTCCGGGAACGTATTCTCGATCTGAAAAAGGATGTCCGATTGAAATATGCCCTTATTTTTAAAAATCATGGCATGAGCGCCGGTGCTTCACTGGAACATACGCACTCTCAGCTCATCGCCACACCCATTATTCCCAAAACAGTGGTGGAAGAAATTGAGGGCGCCAGGAAATATCATGAATATAAGGAACGCTGCATCTTTTGTGATATTATCCATCAGGAATTGAATGACGGTTCAAGAGTGGTTTTTAACAATGAGTACTTTCTGGGACTCGAACCCTATGCGCCACGCTTTCCCTTCGAAACCTGGATTCTCCCGAAAAAACACTTTTCTCAGTTTGAAAGTATTACCGACGAAATGCTGGAACACCTGGCCCTGATCATCAAGGAAGTGTTTGCCCGGATCAATATTGCCCTGGAAGATCCGCCCTACAATTTTCTCATCCACACCTATCCCATGCAGGAAGATCCGAATGACTCCTACCACTGGCATCTGGAATTTATGCCCAAACTCACACGGGTAGCTGGATTTGAATGGGGTACCGGATTTCATATCAATCCGACCAGCCCGGAAGAGGCAGCTCAATATTTGAGAAAAATAAATTTA
>CAYVKM010000066.1:0-21560 GCA_964452045.1 uncultured Calditrichaceae bacterium | reverse complement strand
AATAATAAAACAGAATGTATTAAGCGACAGTTTAATGTCTTGTTTCAATTTCTTTAAAAATGTATATTAATGGTCAATTATGTTCATATCAGGTAAGAGGATTGAGGAGCAAATTTATATTAATTGAGGACCTGAGGATTTAGTCCCGGATAATTTTGCACATCAATAATTATTTTTAATATATTTGATTCGAAGCGTTCTGTTTAAGACTGATTATTAATTGAATGATAAAAAATTGCATGGGAAGAAAGATAAATGGGGATTACTATTGGCATAGATGTAGGTACGGTAAGCGTCAAGGCTGCCCTAATTTTTGATAGCACTGTTTCTACTGAGTACAATAAACAATTAAAAAATAATTCGGTCTCTTTCACTCCTGGACCGATGTTGAACCGAAAGGAAGAGCAAGAAATTTCTCTTTTGCTCTCCAGATACCGGCGAATTAGGGGAAATCCCAGACAAGCCGTGTATGAACTGTTGAATGGGATTTACACGGAGGTTCCTTCAGAACTTATCGAAGGTGTTCGGGTGTGCGGATCCGGTGGATCCCTGATTGGTGATTTGCTTGGGATTAATTATGAAAATGAGTTCCGGGCCATTGCCCGGGGCGTGGGTGAGCTGTATCCGGAGGTGAAAACCATTTTTGAAATGGGTGGACAAAATGCCAAATTTATTGAAATTGAAAAAGATGAATCCTCCGGTAGAATCGGTATTGTGGATTATGATAAAAGTGGTGATTGTGCGGCGGGAACCGGTTCATTTTTAGATCAGCAGGCTTTGCGCCTTAAGTACAATGTGGAAGATATCGGGACGATTGTGGGCACTGCCGTTAAAAGCGCCAAGATTGCCGGACGTTGCTCGGTTTTTGCCAAATCCGATATGATTCATGCCCAGCAGAAAGGATTTACCCCACCGGAAGTTTTAAAAGGTTTGTGCGAAGCCGTCGCCCGGAATTTTAAAAGCAGTATTGTAAAAGGGAAGCGGATCAAAAAACCGGTTTTATTTATTGGTGGCGTTGCCAAAAACCAGGCGGTGGTCAATGCCATACAGGAGATTTTTCAACTTAATGATCAGGAATTGATTGTGCCCCCAGATTATGCCTGGTTTGCAGCCATTGGCACAGCACTGGCTGAATATGAATCGCAAATAAAGGTTAGGCCAAAAAGTTCTCGGGTTCTCCAAAATGCTAAGGAAACAAATCCAACGGATTCTTCAGCCAGTAAGCCGCTTTCGAAAGAAAACGTACTCATTCTGCGGGATCGGGTCACACCCAGACAGGTATTGCCCTCGGAGCGGAATATTGAAGCCTATCTGGGAATTGATGTTGGCTCGGTAAGTACAAACCTGGTTCTATTGGATAGGGAAGGAAATGTTCTTAAGGAAATTTATACCCGAACCGAGGGGAGGCCGATAGAAATTGTTGATGTATGTCTGCATGAGATAGAACATGAACTTGGATCTCATATAAAGATTATGGGAGTCGGTTCCACCGGTTCAGGAAGAGAATTGATTGGCGAGTTGGTTGGGGCCGATACGATAAACGACGAGATCACGGCCCATAAAACCGGGGCTGAGTTTTTAGCGCGTACCATGCTTCAGACTAAACCGGATACTATTTTTGAGATTGGCGGACAGGATTCGAAATACATCAGTCTTGAGAACGGCATTGTGGTGGACTTTGCCATGAATGAAGCCTGTGCTGCGGGCACCGGCTCTTTTCTGGAGGAACGGGCCGAAGAGCTGGGTATTTCCATTAAAAATGAATTTGCTGAATTGGCACTCTCCTCAAAAACCCCGGTCAAGCTTGGCGAACGCTGCACCGTGTTTATGCAGCAGGATGTCGCTTCACATCAGCAAAGAGGCGCATCAAAACAGGATCTTGCGGCGGGATTGGCCTATTCCATTGTCTATAATTATTTGAACCGGGTGGTCCGGGGCCGAAAAATCGGCAAGGTGATTTTCTTTCAGGGTGGTACCGCCTATAACGATGCCATTGCCAGTGCCTTCGCCAAAGTGTTGGATCAGGAGATTATCGTTCCTCCATACAACGGAGTGATTGGCGCCGTGGGTGCAGCCCTTCTGGCCAGGGAAAAGATGCAAACCATGCAAAAACCATCGAAGTTCCGGGGTTTCAGTCTGGAAAATATAGATTATTCACTCAAGGAATTCACCTGCAAAGCCTGTTCAAATTTCTGCCATATGCAGGAGTTTACTGTGGAAGGAGAGAAAACCTACTGGGGAGACCAGTGCTCGGATAAATTCCGCCGGCGACAGTCCAGTGAGAAAAAGCCGGTGATTGACGACCTGCTGGCCTTTCGGAGGCACCTCCTGTTCCAGAATTATGATCCGGATGCTACCGGTAGGGCGACCATCGGATTACCAAGGGGATTATACCTGTATGAACAAATGCCACTCTGGAATACTTTTTTCCGGGAGCTTGGTTTTCGGATCGTGCTTTCCGATGAAACCAATGCCCGGATCATCCGGCAGGGCACTGAAGCATCAATTGCCGAACCATGTCTGCCCATCCAAGCTTATCATGGACATGTACAGAATCTGGCTGAAAAGAATGTCGATTGGATTTTTATTCCCAATACAATCAATGCTGCTACTCCGTTTAGTAAGGTAAACAGCTATTATTGTCCTTGGGGACAGACTGTACCTTTCGTGGTGCGGAGTTCGCCGGTATTTACCGCCCTGAATGATAAACTGATTATTCCCTCCCTGCGCTTCAGAGATGGTCAGGAATCTGTGGCAAAATCACTGGTGCAAGCACTCAAACCGCTTGGCGTGAACCATAAAGAAATTGATCATGCACTTCAAATGGGTTTTGAGCATCAGGAAAGTTTTCAGCAATCCCTGATCCGGGCGGGGGAAATAGCTTTGGGACGAGTGAAAGAAACCGGAGAAATCGGGATTGTTCTGGTGGGAAGAACCTACAACATTAACGATCGTGGAATGACCCTGGATATCGGTAATAAGCTCCGGGATTATTATGGGGTTAACGTTATTCCGATGGATTTTTTACCGGTTGATACCGTTGATATATCCGATGTCAACGCCAATATGTATTGGAATTATGGTAGAAAAATTCTGGCAGCGGCCAAAATTGTAGGGCAATATCCCAACCTTCATATTATTTATATGACCAATTTTAAATGCGGTCCGGATTCTTATATCAAACATTATATTACTGAAGCATCCGGTAAACCTTTTCTTACCCTTCAATTTGATGGCCACAGCAATGATGCCGGCTATATCACCCGCTGTGAAGCTTATCTTGACAGCAAAGGTGCATTGAGATGGTGGAAAGAACCACCTGCAGATTCATTGAGCAGAGAAAGAAAAAGAACCGAGATTACCATATGAGCACAAATATAGAAGCAGTTAAAAAGGAGAAAAGCGGTTCGCTGATTGGGAAGGTCTTATATATACCTAGAATGAGCGAGGATGGGGCTACAGCCATGGCTGCCGCCTACCGTGCAATCGGTGTAAATGGCCAACCGCTCCCGGAAGCGGATGATGCGGCTCTGGAACTGGCCCGACAGTATACTATTGGGGAAGAGTGCTATCCGGAAATTGTTACCCTGGGCAGTTTCCTTAAAATCATCAATGATCCGGATTTTGATCCCGAAAATACCGCCTTTCTGATGCCCACCGCCGGTGGACCCTGCAGATTCGGTCAGTATCAGTCGTTGCTCAAAAAAGTGTTGTTGGAGATGGGTTATCCCCAGGTAATGGTGATTGCCCCTTCCAGTGCAAATGGCTATGCCGAAATGGGCGGCAATGCCGGGAATCTGGTTCGGTTGGGGTGGTGGGCGGTCATCTGTGCTGATGCCTTGCGCAAACTCAGGCTGCAGACGCGACCTTATGAAATAAATCCGGGCGAGACAAACCGGATCTACTATGAATGTCTCGATATGCTTACCGGATTAATCGAACGCAACGATTTACAGATGAAAGATAAATTCGTCAACCTGGTTAAGATAATGGAAACCATCGGCCAAAAATTTTCTGAAATCCCGGCAGATTATCATACCGAAAAACCACTGATTGGGGTGGTCGGTGAAATTTATTGCCGGTTGGATGATTTTGCCAATGCCTACCTGATTGACCGGATCGAGAAATTTGGCGGTGAAGCCTGGCTGGCTTCCATATCGGAATGGGTTTTTTATACCAATTTTATGCAGAAGCACGATCTGATAATCCAGGGGGACCGATTCTCAAAATCGATGCTGGGAGCAGTGATCAGGAATAAAATTCAGGAACGGGACGAACATCAGTTGCTGGCACCCTTGAATTCCAGATTAAAAGGATATGAAGAACCGGAAAGTATCGCCAAATTAGTGGCTCCGGTTGCTCCCTATCTGCCGTACTCCGGTTCTCTGGGTGAGATGGTTTTAAATGTTGGTGGCGCCATTTATTTGTATCAAAAGGGAGCGGATGGTATCATCGATATAAGCCCGTTCACCTGTATGAATGGTATCGTCTGCGAAGCAGTATATCCCCGGGTAAGTCAGGATTATGATAATCTGCCCATTCGTAATTTTTATTTTGATGGGACCGAGATGGACTATGACCGGGATGTTGAGATTTTTCTGGAACTGGCCAGTACCTATAAACGCCGGAAACGGAACCAGCGAACCTATCCCTCACATTTTCGATCCTAAGCTTACCTGATAAATATTATCGATTCGAAAATTCTTCTCTGACAATTCCCTGCTTATACTTATATTTATAAGATAATTTTAGTAAAAGTGCCATGGCAACCAAAGGTTACATATTCAATCTCAAAAAATATGCAGTACATGATGGACCGGGTATCCGCACTACTGTTTTTTTTCAAGGCTGCCCGTTAAACTGCTGGTGGTGTCATAATCCGGAGAGCCGTAAAAAGCTGCGGAAAAAACAGAAAATTGAATCTGCCCAATTAAACTGCATCAGACCGTATTATATGAAAGTTGGGGAGGGGAAAGTAAGGGAAGTTACGGTGCCTGAAGTCATGGATGAGCTTCAGAAAGATCGAATCTTTTATGAGGATTCCGGCGGTGGAGTCACCTGTTCAGGGGGTGAACCATTACTACAGATAGAATTTCTTGCTGAGCTTTTACAGGCCTGCAAACAGGCCGGGCTTCATACCGTGGTCGATACCTCTGGCTATGCACCCTGGCGTGATTTTGAAACAATCATTCCGTTAACCGACCTTTTCCTGTTCGATCTTAAACTGATTGATGATATTGAACACATCAAATATACTGGTGTATCCAATCAATTAATTCTGGACAACCTTAAAAAGCTGTCCGGATTAAAAAAGGAAATTTATATTCGGATTCCGCTCATCCCGGGAGTTACCGATCTGTCTGGAAATCTTGAAGACATTGCCTCCTATTTGAAAGAGTTAGATGGAATTTTCCGGATCGATCTCTTGCCATATAATCCTATGGGGTTGGAAAAATATAAAAAATTGAAAATGAAAAATCAGTTTGCTAATTTAAAACACCAGTCTCCTGAGGAATTAAATAAAATGTGGGAATATCTTGAACAATTTGGTTTTCAGGTGAACATCGAGGGATAACATGAATGCCAGAATAAAACAGTTAAGAAAACAGACCCTGAACGCGAAACCTTATATTTCAACCGAACGAGCGGTTTTACTCACTAAATTTTATCAATCGGGAGAGGCGGATAGGGTTTCAATGCCGGTAGCCCGGGCTCTGGCCTTTAAATATGTCCTGGAAAACAAATCAGTGTTTATCGGTGAAAACGAGTTGATTGTGGGGGAGAGAGGACCTGAACCAAAGGCAACTCCCACTTACCCGGAAATATGCACCCACAGCCTGAAGGACCTGGACATTCTGGCCAACCGGGAAAAAATTTCATTTCAGGTTGGTAAAGAAACCAGGAAAGTTTATCTGGATGATATTATTCCTTTCTGGAAGGGCCGAAGCATCCGGGATCGTATTTTTTCCGAAATGGATAAAGAGTGGGAGGAAGCTTATGAGGCTGGTGTATTTACCGAGTTCATGGAACAACGGGCACCCGGACATACCGTTCTGGATGATAAAATTTATCATAAGGGTTTGAGGGATTTTCAGAAGGAGATTCAAAATCATATCCAATCCCTGGATTTTCAGGCAGATTCTGAAGCTCTGGCCAAGCGGGAACAATTAAAAGCCATGGATATCGCCGCTGAAGCATTGATTAAATTCGCCCGGCGGTATGCGGAAAAAGCTGCGAAATTAGCCAAAGCGGAGAAAGATGGTCAGCGCAAGAAAGAGTTACTCCGTATTGTTGAAATTTGTAAATGGATTCCCGCCAATGCCCCCCGGACATTCTGGGAAGCACTTCAATACTACTGGTTTGTTCACCTGGGAGTTATTACCGAGCTGAATACCTGGGACTCTTTTAATCCCGGCCGGCTGGATCAACACCTGTATCCTTTCTATAAAAAGGAGATTGAGGCGGGAACACTGACGGCTGAGACTGCGAAAGAACTGCTTCAGGCCTTCTGGGTGAAATTTAATAATCAGCCAGCACCGCCCAAAGTTGGGGTGACCGCCCAGGAGAGCAATACCTATACGGACTTCTGCCTGATCAATGTGGGTGGGGTAAGGGAAGATGGTTCGGATGCCGCCAATGAATTGTCCTATCTGATTCTGGATGTTATCGAGGAAATGCGTCTGCTCCAACCCGGTTCTATGGTACAGATAAGCAAAAGGAGTCCGGATAATTTGTTAAAGCGAGCCCTGAAAATCATTAAAACCGGGTACGGACAACCCTCCCTTTTTAATACCGATGCCCTTGTTCAGGAGCTGGTCCGGCAGGGCAAATCCATAACCGATGCCCGAAATGGAGGTGCCAGCGGATGCGTGGAAGCCGGAGCTTTCGGGAAAGAGGCATACATCTTAACCGGCTATTTCAATCTGGAAAAGATCCTGGAACTGACCCTGTTTAATGGAAAAGATCCACGCAACGGAAAACAACTGGGCCTTAAAACCGGTGACCCTGAGAAATTCAGTAATTTTAATGAATTTTTTTCTGCATTTCAAAAACAGCTCCAATATTTTATTGATCTGAAAATTAAAGGCAACCGAATTATCGAGCGGCTTTATGCCCGCTATTTACCCGCACCTTTTATGTCCCTGCTCATTGATGATTGTATTGCCCGGGGTAAGGATTATAACGACGGTGGGGCGCGTTATAACTCTTCTTATATCCAGGGAGTTGGTCTGGGTAGCATTACCGATTCTATGACCTCTATAAAATATCATATTTATGATAAAAAAAGTAGTTCATTTTCGGATTTACTTACCGTCCTCAAGAAAAATTTTAAGGGCTATGAAAAAATCCATCATACGCTGCAGAACAACACCCCCAAATATGGAAATGATGATGACTATGCTGATGATGTTATGCGGCGGATTTTCGAGGCCTATTTTGGTGCGGTTGATGGCCGGCCCAATACCAAAGGCGGTCATTTTCGGGTGAATCTTTTACCCACTACCTGCCATGTTTATTTTGGAAGCGTGATAGGTGCCATGCCTGATGGCCGTGAGGCATACCAGCCCTTATCAGAAGGCATCTCTCCGGTGCAGGGGGCAGATCGGAACGGACCCACTGCTGTTCTGAAATCCGCTTCAAAAATCGATCATCTCCGAACCGGAGGAACGTTGCTGAATCAAAAATTTACCCCACAACTACTGGCTTCGGAGGATGGTTTGAATAAACTCATGCATCTCATCCAAGCCTATTTCAAAATGGACGGACATCATATCCAGTTCAATGTAGTAACGGCCAAAACCCTGCGACATGCCCAGAAACAACCGGATAAGTACCAGGATTTGATAGTCCGGGTAGCCGGATACAGTGACTACTTTGTTGATCTGGGGATTGACCTGCAAAACGAAATAATTAAAAGAACCGAGCAATCTGCATTTTAAATCTAATAAGGAGCATATCATGTTTGCGAAAGAGATCTATACTAAACGGCGCGATCAACTCAAGAAAAAAATAAAATCAGGTATTTTACTTTTTCCGGGGAATGTGGAAAGTCCCATGAACTATGTGGCAAATGCTTACCACTTTAGGCAGGACAGTACTTTTCTATATTACTGGGGACTGGATGTACCGGGTCTTTTTGCTATTATTGATCTGGATGAAGACCAGGAGATCATCTTCGGTGATGATTTTACCGTCGATGACATTGTGTGGATGGGGCCGCAACCTACGGTTAAAGAACTGGGGAAAAGTGTGGGTGTTAAAAAAACCGGATCTTTAGCGAATTTATCAGAGCGGATCGGGGGTGCTCAGAACAAAAAACGAAAAATTCATTATCTGCCCCAGTACAGGGGGGAGAATATTATCAAACTGGAGCAATTGCTGGGAATTAAAGCGGAATTTATTCCGAAGTATGTTTCGGTAGAATTTATCAAAGCGGTGGTGGCCCAGCGTTCCCGCAAGTCTTCGGAAGAAGTAAAGCAGATTGAATCTGCGCTCAAGATATCCTATGAAATGCAGACCATGGCGATGAAACATACCGGGCCGGATATGTATGAGCGGGAAATTGCCGGTCTGATGGAAGGTATCGCTCTACAAATGGGCAGAGGTCTGTCGTTCCCGACTATCTTCTCAATTCATGGTGAAACATTGCATAATCATGGTTATGATAATTTGATAAAAGCCGGGGATATTGCGGTCAATGATTCCGGCGCTGAGTCACTTTTGCATTATGCCAGTGATATTACCAGGACGATACCGGTAAACGGGAAGTTTACCAATAAACAGAAAGAAATATATCAGATTGTTCTGGATGCGCAACTGGAAGCGATTAAGGCGATGAAACCGGGGGTTAAGTTCCGGGAAGTCCACCTCATCGCAGCCCGGGTAATTGCCAAAGGCCTAAAAGGACTGGGATTCCTTAAGGGAAAAACCGGTGAAATGGTTGCCGCCGGAGCCCATGCCCTGTTTTTTCCCCATGGCCTGGGACATATGCTGGGTCTGGATGTACACGATATGGAGATCCTGGGGGAAGAGTATGTTGGTTACGATGAAAAAACCAGGCGAAGTAATCAGTTTGGACTGGCCTATCTGCGTATGGGTAAGGAATTAAAACCGGGTCATGTGATGACGGTTGAACCGGGAATTTATTTCATTCCGGAGTTAATAGACCAGTGGCAAAAGGAAAAGAAGTTCACCAATTTTATCGATTACAGTGAAGTGGAAAAATACCGCAAATTTGGCGGCATCCGAATTGAGGATGATGTACTGATCACTAAAGACGGTCACCGGGTTTTGGGCAAACCAATACCCAAAACCATCGCTGAAGTGGAAACAATGTGCGCCGGTTAAACGCATTGTGTTTTAATTAATCTTAACCTCAACTTAAATACTTTGATACAAGTCTCACAGACCTCTTGAAATACCAGTTTGGATATCTGATTGTCAACAGTTAAATCACGAACGGTCAAATCGGATCTATTGTTGTTGCTTGCCTCGGCCATCTGGGGTTTTGCCTTTGTGGCGCAGCGAAAAGGCATGGAATTCATCGGTCCTTTTACTTTTAATGGAATCCGTTTTGCGCTGGGGAGTCTGTGGCTCATTCCGTTCCTTTCTCCAAAGAGATCCGGATCGGTGCCGACTACTGAATTACAGACATCCGTAAAAATGAATCCGGTTTTTGCCGGAATACTGTTAGGGATACTTCTTTTTGGTGGTGCATCACTCCAGCAGATTGGCATCGTCTATACTTCTGCGGGCAAGGCCGGATTTATTACCGGTTTGTATGTGATTATTGTTCCCATTTTTGGGATTTTCCTGAAAAAACCTTCAACACCGATTATCTGGATAGCCGCCATATTAGCGACCGTTGGTCTCTATTTATTGAGCGTAAAGGGAGATTTTACAATTTCAAAAGGGGATTTGCTGGTTTTACTCAGTGCCTTTTTCTGGGCGGGACACGTCCAGTTCATCGACTGGCTGGTCAATAGATATCAGCCGCTTCTGCTGGCTTTTCTTCAGTTTATCACCTGTTCTGTTTTGAGCTTATTGGCAGCTTTATATTTTGAGACTATCGATCTATCTTTGATTTGGAAAGCCGTGATTCCCATACTTTATGCCGGTCTGCTTTCGGTAGGTATGGGCTATACCCTGCAGCTGCTTGGCCAGCGGGAAGCCCATCCTTCCCATGCTGCAATAATTTTGAGTCTGGAATCGGTCTTTGCCGTACTGGGTGGATTTGTTTTATTAAATGAACTCATGCAATTCAAGGAGTTGTTGGGATGTTCCTTAATGCTTTGTGCCATGATTTTATCTCAACTCAGATTGAAAAAATCACGGAGAGTGCTGATAAATGAAAGTCGGCTTTGAAAACAGTCCCAAGAGTATTGATGGAACTGGCAAATCAGCAGGGAGCGGGTACCCAACTACCCCTGTAAACTGAGATAAGAGGAATTAATAAATGCCTAAAAAGCATCCCAAAGGACTGGCAATATTATTTTTTACCGAAATGTGGGAACGATTTGGTTTTTATATCATCATGGCCGTTTTCGTTCTTTATATGGACAAGGAATTTGGTTGGTCGGATTCCAAAAAGGGAGATTTCTATGGCTGGTTTTTAGGAGCCGTTTATTTTATTCCTCTCCTCGGGGGGTGGATTGGCGACCGGTTTATGGGGCAAATTAATACCATCCGGTTGGGAGCAATATCGATGTTGTTTGGATATGTTTGTCTGGCAGTTTCATCACTTGATCGGATTATTTTCTTTTTTATCGGTTTAATTTTGATTGCGTGGGGAACTGGCATTTTTAAAGTCAACATGTCAGTGCTGGTAGGAAATTTGTACCGGGAAAAGCCTGAACTGAAAGATGCAGGGTTTAATATTTATTATATGGGTGTCAATGTCGGAGCCGCTCTGGCACCGCTGGCCGCTACAGTTATCAGTAATATATTTCACAGCTACCAGGTTTCTTTCTGGGCGGCAGCAGGCGGATTGGTGATTTGCCTGATCATCATCCAGGCCGGAAAAAAGAGTTTATATAGTGTGGATAGTCTGAGATCACCGCACCTTAAGAATGATCTGGGATCGGGCATTGATGATAAGAATTATGTAATGCCTAAAAAAGAGGTTAGAGAAAGAATTGCGACCTTAATTATCCTGTTTATTATCGTTATATTTTTCTGGGTGGCCTTTTATCAGAATGGTTTTGCTCTTACTTTATTTGCGGAAAGATCAACCAAAATACTGAGCTTTCTCCGGCCCGAAACTTATCAGTTCTTTAATCCTTTCTTCATCCTCATGCTTACTCCTGTTCTCTTATCATTTTTTGGAAAACTGGCACAATCAGTAAAAGAACCCTCCACGCCCGTTAAAATATTTATCGGTATGCTGATTATGGGGATATCCATGCTGGTGATGGTATGGGCATCTGCGGCAGGAGGAGATTGGGATGGAAACAATATGTCGCCGGTCTGGTTGATAACCACCTATTTTTTCGTAACCCTCTCAGAGATAATGATATCTCCCATGGGGCAATCTTTCGTATCAAAGGTTTCACCCAAAAAAGTGCAGGGATTGATGATGGGTGGATGGTTTGCCGCTACTGCACTGGGCAGTTATGCCTCAGGATTATTGGGTAAATTTTACAGTGATTTTTCCCATCATGAGTATTTCTTAATTCTTACCGGTTTACTTTTTATCTCGGCTGTTTTAGTGTTACTTTTTCTTAAAAAATTAAAAAGGTTTGCAACTTAACAACTCTGGAGAAAATATGCTTATTCAGGAAAAAATTAATCAAGCAAAAGCAATTTTGAAGGAATTTGATATCGATTGCTGGATTACCTTTGTTCGGGAGAGCCAGCTAAATGGAGATCCAACCCTGGCTTTTCTGGTAGCGGCAGATCTTACCTGGCATTCGGCATTTATTGTTACCAAATCGGGAGAAACGCGTGCCATTGTAGGGAAGTATGATCAAAAAACAGTGGAAGAAACCGGTGCCTATGATCAGGTAGTCGGTTTTGTGGAAGGATTCAAGGAACCATTGCTATCTTACCTGAATTCATTAAATCCCCATGAAATTGCCGTAAATTACTCGGAAGACAGTGAAATTTGTGACGGTCTAACCCATGGTATGTTTCTCACCCTTTTTCGAACGCTATCAGATATTGGGATGGAGAACCGCCTGACTTCAGCCGAACGTATCGTTTCAGCCCTTCGTGAAAGAAAATCCAAAAGTGAACTTGAGTATATGACCAGGGCGGTCCGGATTACCGAGGAAATTTTTAGAGATGTAACCGGATTTATCCGGCCGGGAAAGACTGAACGGGAAATCGCTGCATTCATGAAACAAAGAGTGTTGGAAAAGGGCGTGGATTTTGGCTGGGAAGAATCGGTTTGTCCGGCGGTGTTCACCGGACCGGAAACGGCTGATGCGCATTACGCACCAACGGATCGTCAAGTAGAAACGGGCCAGGTACTGAATATGGATTTTGGCGTGAAATATAACGGTTATTGTTCGGACATGCAGCGCACTTTTTACATCTTGAAATCTGGGGAACAGGAGGCACCGGCTGAAGTCATGAGGGGTTTTCAAACAATTGTAAATTCGATTGAATCCGCTAAAAAAGCTCTTAAGCCAGGAGTGGAGGGAAGAGAAATCGATAATATTTCCCGCGAAATCATTCTGAAAGCGGGTTATGATGAATTCCCCCATGCACTTGGTCATCAGGTGGGCCGGTTTTCCCACGATGGAACGGCGTTGCTTGGACCAGCCTGGGAAAAATATGCCCGGAAACCCTTTCAAAAAATTGAGCAGGGAATGGTTTTTACTCTCGAACCAAGACTCACGGTTCCGGGGAGGGGAGTGGCTACCATTGAGGAGATGGTGGTTATAACCGCCACCAGGGCAGAATACATGTCCGATCCCCAAAAGGAAATAATTTTAATTCCATCGGAATAGCATTATTATTATAATTGATTATCAGAAGATCGAAAGGATAGGTAGATGGAATCAACCAAAGTGGCTTTGGGAATAGATCTTGGAGGCACAAAAACCGCCTTTGGCTTTGTCAATAAAAAGGGGAAATGTTACGGGGTAAAAAGTATTCCCACTAATTCTCATCAGCCGGCAAAAAATCTGGTAAAAAGAATCTTTGATGTTTATTCCGATTGGATAGCAAAAGATAAGGAAAAATATCAGGTAATGGGAATTGGGATTGGTGCACCCAATGGAAATTATTTTAAAGGGACCATCGAAAATCCTCCGAATCTCCGCTGGGGTACAACCAAAATGGTAGAATTGATTGAAAAAGACTTCGATTTACCAGCGGTTTTAACCAACGATGCCAATGCAGCAGCTATTGGTGAACAAAAATTTGGGGCCGGCAAAAATCTGAAAAACTTTATTGTTATCACCCTGGGAACGGGACTGGGCAGCGGCATCGTCGTGGATGGCCGCTTGGTTTACGGGCATGATGGTTTTGCCGGTGAACTGGGACATATGGTGGTCCGGCCTAATGGACGGCTCTGTGGCTGTGGCCGCAGGGGATGTCTGGAAACCTATGCTTCAGTAAGTGGGATTATCCGAACTGTTTTTGAACTTCAGGCAAATTTACCGCAGGATAGTAAATTGCGAAAGATTGCCTATCACGATCTGGACGGTGAACAAATCTATAAATTAGCAAAAGAGGGAGATCCGCTGGCTCTCAAAGCATTTGATGAAACAACCAGAATTTTGGGAGAGGGATTGGCTACCTCGGTCGCTCATCTCAGCCCGGAAGCAATTATTCTCTTCGGAGGACTTAGTCTGGCCGAAGAGTTTATTTTTAAACCGACCAAACAGTATCTTGAAAAAAATTTATTAACTATTTTCAAAAACAAGGTTAGAATTATTCCTTCAGCATTGCCACCCGGCGATGCTGCTGTAATGGGTGCAGCTGCGCTGATGTGGCATGAACTTTCCTTAAAAAAGGATAATCCAAAAGAAAAATAATGTTATACAAGTATCGGCAGTATTAAGCTATATCTGGAGAATGAACATGGAAGAAATTCTGTCACGACTGGCAATATGTGTGGAGCGGGGAAAATCTGATAAAGCATCGCCTTTCCCACCGGATATGAAGGACATGGATGGGGCAGCGGAATTAACACAGCAACTGCTGCAGGCCGGTGTATCACCGGACGAAATATTAAAAAAAGCTCTGATGGTTGGAATGAATAATATTGGGGAGAAATTTGGTCGGGGAGAAGCCTATATTCCCCAATTGCTTATTGCGGCAAAAGCCATGAATGCTGCCATGGTTTATCTCAAACCCTATTTTGATAAAGGTGAGGCTACCCATCGGGGAACGGTAATTTTGGGCACGGTGACCGGAGATCTGCATGATATTGGTAAAAATATTGTCCGAATGGTTCTTGAGGGTGATGGATGGAAGGTTATTGATCTTGGAACCAGCGTCACCACTGAAAAATTCCTCTCCTCTTTGCAGGAAAATCCGAAAGCAATAGTTGGGATGAGTGCGCTATTGACTACCACTATGGTAAATATGGAGAAAAGCGTAAAAACCATTAAAGAACAGCATCCGGATATCAGGATATACATCGGTGGTGCACCAGTAACCCAGGGATTTAGTGACAAAATTGGTGCGGATGGATACTTCCCTGATCCCCATAAATTTGCTAAACATCTGGAAAAAATGCTTTCCTGATCGGATTGTCAAATGACTGAAGACATATATACCTTCCAGGTAAATTATTCCCAAATTAAGATCTCGGCAGAAGAGGTGATGCTGGATATGCATGCCGGCAATCAACACGGTGATGAGGCTCTCCTGACCCTCATTCAGGATCAATTAAAGCTGGTAAAAAATTTAGTTGATTTGCAATGCGGCTTCAGACTGTTAGCGCCGGACTCAATTAATATTGATAAAGATAGTATTCGCGGAGATGGCTTTACTTTTCATTGCGGTTCAATTATCACAAAACAAGTTAAACAGGCTACCTCTCTGGCGATTTTTGCTGCATCCGTCGGAGAAAAATTTGATGTCATTATTAAAAATCATTTTGTCGATGCGGATCCGATATCGGGCTATATCCTGGATACGATTGGTTCACTGCTGGTGGAAAAAACCATTGACTGGATGGAAGATCAAATCGTGAATGTGATAAAAAAGGATGGGTGGAAAATTACCAATCGCTTTAGTCCGGGTTATTGCGGATGGAATGTAAATGAACAGCAAATTCTATTTTCGCTTCTTCCCAAAAATTTCTGTGGTATAAGTCTTACCGAGACATCCTTGATGGTACCAATAAAATCTGTTAGTGGCATCACCGGAGTTGGCAAAACGGTCAAGAAAAAACCATATTTTTGTTCCCTTTGCGATATGGAACAATGTTACCGGCGAAAGAGCATTTTGCTGCAAAAAGAAAAAATAAATTCGGATTAGATAGATGAAGCGGATTACCGAGCTGATTAAATCGGGAAAATTATTGGTCGGAGATGGTGCCTGGGGGACCATGTTGCAGAACTCAGGACTGTCGACCGGCGAATGTCCTGAATTATGGAACCTCAAGCACCGTGAGAGGGTGTTTTCAATTGCTAAAGCATATGTTGCAGCTGGAGCCAATCTGATTGAAACCAATAGTTTTGGTGGGAGCCGATTTAAGTTGGCAAATTACCAATTGGGAGATAAGACAACGGAGTTAAATAAATTAGCTGCTGAAATTTCCCGACAAGCGGCAGATCAAAAAGCATTGGTGCTTGGATCTATTGGACCCACGGGTAAATTTCTGCTTACCGGAGAGGTAACTTGGGAGGAACTTATCGATGCCTTCCGGGAACAGGCACTGGCCTTGCGGGACGGTGGTGTTGATGCTATATGCCTGGAAACCTTTTATGATCTTGATGAAGCCCGGTGTGCGGTTATTGCTGCTCAGGAAAATACCGAATTGGAAATTATCTGCACTTTTACTTTTAGTAGACAACCTGATGGTTCTTTTAAGACTATGATGGGTGTCAATCCGGGAGCGGTGGCGGATTCTTTATCGAGTTGGGGTGTGGATATTATCGGAACAAATTGCGGCAATGGTTTTGCAGATATGGTACCAATTATTGTTGAAATGCGTCGTGCCAATCCTGATATTCCTCTTATTGTTCAGGCCAATGCCGGTCTACCGCAAATGGTCGGAGATAAACTTATTTATCCGGAAACCCCCGAGATAGTCGCCCGTATCGTGCCTGAATTAGTTGAGGTTGGGGCTGATATAATCGGGGGTTGTTGCGGCACCACACCTGAACATATTCGGAAAATTAGAAGTGCTATTGAAAACCAATTTTCTAAAAAATTGCATATCTTTTAGGAATATTTTTGAAAGAGAGAAAATGAAATTATTATTTCCATATCTTTTCATCATTTTTTGTATTCCTGCCCTGTTTTTGGAATGCCAAAAGAATGAAGAGAAAAACGATTCCCAGATGACCATCGCAGTGATTCCCAAGGGTACCACCCATGAGTTCTGGAAATCTATCCATGCCGGTGCGGTAAAAGCAGCCAGAGAATTGGATGTTGAGATTATCTGGAAGGGCCCATTAAAGGAAGATGACCGGGAAGCTCAGATTTCAGTTTTGGAAAATTTCTTATCCAGAAACGTTTCAGGAATAGTATTGGCACCATTGGATGATAAAGCTTTGGTAGTTCCAGTGAGGAATGCATCCAGAGCGGGTATACCGGTTGTCATTATCGATTCCGGGCTTTCGGGCGAAGACTACATCAGTTTTGTAGCAACGGATAATAAATTGGGTGGGAGATTGGCCGGGGAACGCATGGCTGAATTGCTTAATGGCACGGGTAAAGTTGTGCTTTTACGTTATCAGGAAGGTTCGGCCAGCACAACTTTGCGGGAAGCCGGGTTTTTGGAAGTAATGGCCGAAAATCCCGGCATTGAGGTGGTAAGCGCTAATCAGTATGCCGGAGCGACGACTGAAACGGCATATCAGATAAGTGAGAACCTGATTGCACCATTTCGAATTTCGGATAATAAGCTGGCTATCAACGGGATATTTTGTGTCAATGAATCCTCAACCTTTGGTATGTTGCGGGCTTTACAGGATGCAAACTTAACCGGAAAGGTTTATTTCATCGGTTTTGATAGTTCTCCAAAACTGGTAGAAGCGTTGGAAAGCGGAGAAATCAATGCACTTATTCTCCAGAATCCATTCAAAATGGGATATCTGGGTGTTCAAACTATTGTCGCCTATTTGAATAAACAACCATATAAATCACTCATTGATACCGGGGTGACGATTGTTACCCTGGATAATCTGCAAGATCCTGAAATCCGGAATCTGGTTTTACCTGATCTTTCAAAATGGCTCAACTAAATACCGCTTTGAAACGGATGGAAAGCCAGGAATGGCTAAATCGTCTTGGTCCTTTCCTGGGACTCTTATTTGTTTTTTTACTTTTTGCCATAATTGCTCCGGAGAGTTTTTCATCTTATCGAAATATTGAAACCATCGCCCGGCAAACTGCAATCGTCGGTATTGCTGCCCTGGGGATGACCATGGTTATTATTTCCGGAGGCATAGATCTCTCGGTGGGATCGATAATCGCGCTTAGCACAGTGGTTATTGCCTGGTTGCTTCGGGCCGGGGTAAGCCCACTGGTAAGTGCAATTTTAGGCATTATCGTTGCCGGTTTTTGCGGTGTCATCAATGGCTTTTTGATTACCCGGCTAAGGGTTGTGCCCTTTATCGTTACCCTGGGTACCCTCTTGTTAGTTCGGGGTGCAGCCAAAGGGATTGCCGGTGAACAAAAAATTGATGCACCGCTCACTTGGCTGAATGAATTACTTGCCACCTTAGCCCCAGAAAATAAGTGGTTGATTATTCCCCCCGGAGTCTGGATTTTTATCATTCTGTCAATTTTAGTCGTTATCCTGCTGCGTTATTTCCGGTTTGGCCGGTATATATTTGCCATTGGGTCGAATGAAAGTGCGGCCAGGTTATCCGGAATAAATGTTCAGCGTGTTAAAGTAATGGTCTATTCCATCAGCGCGGCATTGACTGGTGTGGCAGGCTTAATGCAATTTTCCCGATTGACGGTTGGGGATCCTACCGTTGCTGTTGGTCTGGAACTGGATGTTATTGCTGCGGTCGTCATTGGTGGCGGAAGCCTTTCCGGTGGGGAGGGATCGATATTTGGTTCAATCATCGGTGCATTTATTATGACTGTCATTCGTTCGGGATGCTCTCAAATGGGGTTACCTAATTGGGTTCAGGAGATCGTTACTGGGATCATAATTGTTCTCGCCGTTGCTTTAGACCGGATTCGTCATAACAAATAAAATTGGTAATCACTTTTAAAATTTTTATTTCGATAATATGAAGTGTGCCGGACGGTATTGTTAGCTGGCATTTTTATTGTATCGTACTGAGTGAAAAGGAATTCAGGGAAAGTAGCCTTTTTCTAAATATAAACCTGAAAAATTTTAACTGAAGAGATGAAAGATATGCCCGAAGGTATTTTTCAAAGCATCCTTACCACTGTATCCGGATTTTTATTACAACACATAATATTTATCGTTCTCATCATTGTTGCATGGTTTATTATCTACTTCAACAAATTTATTGACTCCTTTGTGATGAAACATGACAGAATTTGGATTACCTGGTATCATGCTAAATATCGCTGTCCAAAATGTCATAAAAAGTTGAAACCGGATGATGTGCCCCCGAATTACTATTGTAAAAAGTGTGCACAGATTTATGCTTTTGGAGATAAGCCGGTAAAGGATTGGGTAAAGAATAAACCTTTTATGACCAAAGGTGAGCTTTTACGCCGTTCACTTTTGCTGGTCATCCTATTGTTGAGCGTGTTGTATCTGGTGAAAACCTTCTGGCCTCTGGTGGCAGATATTTAGTAAATCATAACAGGTTAGCCACTATCAGATAAGTTCTATATAAAAATAAAAATTTACGAAAATTATTTGAATTGTTCAAACTGTCCCTGAACACATACCAATCTCGTATTAAATTTTGACTGCAACAAATGCTATTGTTTTTCCGATGGCTTTTAACAGGGCTTCTTTTTCGGCAGCCTGCTCTATCTCTTGCCTGATGTCGGCCATTTCTACGAGATCTTGTTCGCCGGTAATAATACCCTCTTTCAATAACCTGATTTGGTAGTCCGCATAGTCGCTCAATAATTCTTCCAGAGCTGGTTTGATAGCCATTCGGTCTGCCAGTGGACTATTACGAAATTTCATCTGCAAGGTGATCACTGCATTTCCCATTTCCTGTAACATCTGTGTATCGCGATCCATAATATTTTTCCTGTTTTTAATTCACAATTTCTAAATTAAGTAAGGTTTTCCAATAGGGATCATTCTGAATAGTCTTTTCTACCGAATCGAGTCGGTTTTTTATTGTGGAAACATCTTTCCATTCCGGTGTAATACTGCTGATGTAATCCAGGGTGTTTCTGGTGGCAACAAGTAAATCCCGAACGTTCATTTTGGAGTAGTTGCGAATAAGATCCGAAACCAATTTTCCGGCTTCTACTGCCCGATAACATTGACTGACGGCTTCATCGCGGGCGGTATTTTCTTCGTTTCGTAATTGTATCAATTCCTGCGCTGCTGCCCGCAAATAAGAATATCGCAAGCTGTCGTCTGTAATTTTTTTGTATTTGTTTATTTTTTCCAGAAGTATTACCCGGTTCCCGGTGAATTGGGGATCATAATTCTGCAGGAATTTAGCGATGTTTATAAATTGTATAGTAAGTTGAATGGCAAATTTTTCAGATTTTTTTACCGCATTTTTGGCAAAAAAGCTTCCTTCGGGAAGCGACTGAAACATTGATTCGAATTGGTAATACTGTGATTCCAATACCTTGAACTCATTTGAAATCTGCTGCAGTGCCGGGGTATTAACATTTGTTTCGGTGATAAGAAATGAAAGCTCGGCAGGTCCGATATTTTCACTAACATTGAGATCCAGCGCAATTCGATCGGTCTGTTGGTACTGATTTTCAGGCGGTATGGAGACACTTTGTTCATAGAGAAATCGCACCTTATCCAAAGCATTAATTGCTTCAATCCGGAATTGTATGGCTGCTACTTTTATTGCTTCTGCTTTTTCTTTATTACATCCCGGAATAATAGTGATGACTAAAACAAGAATTGAAATTAAACTTGTTGATTTGTATCTATTCATATCTATCTCCCGGATTATTTGCTATTAATTAATGTTGGCCGTCTAATTTTTAATTTATGCTAACTTAGCAGCTAAACAAATAAAAATCTGTTCAATCTTTTGTAGGACTGAGTTAATTTATTTAGATCATCTCCAGGCGGTTCTATTTGAACTTTGATCAGGCGTATCGGTTAAAGATTTTAAACGCTGGCGTAAATACGGTCAAATTCAAATGGGGAGTGGAAATAATGAAGACAAGAGTTGAGAAAGATTCTCTGGGTGAGAAAAAAATACCGCAGGAAGCTTATTATGGTATTCAGACTATCCGGGCTGTGGAAAATTTTCCGATCAGCGGGCTAATGCCAAAACGGAATTTCGTAGAAGCAACGGTAGAGATAAAAAAGGCAGCGGCACTGGTTAATAATAAACTGGGAGTACTAGAGTCTGAGATTGCTGAGGCAATTGTTTCTGCATCAGATGAAATACTGGAGGGTGCTTTACGAGAATGGTTTGTGGTAGATGTCTACCAGGCTGGTGCGGGTACCTCCCATCATATGAATGTGAATGAAGTAATTGCCAACCGGGCTATTGAGATACTTGGTGGCAAAAAAGGTGATTACAAAATTGTACATCCGAATGACCATGTTAATATGTCTCAATCAACCAACGATGTGGTCCCCACGGCAATTCGGATAGCAGGAATACAGGAGAGTAAGGAACTAATATCTGAGTTAAAAAAACTTGAATCTACTTTAAGAAAGAAAGCCAAAGCGTTTGATCAAATTATTAAATCCGGTCGGACCCATTTACAGGATGCAGTCCCGATCCGACTTGGACAGGAGATAATGGCCTGGGAAACAAATGTCAGAATACATTCGGACAGCATTTCGGAAGCAATGGCAGGGTGCACTGAACTTGGTATTGGCGGTACTGCTGCCGGAACTGGTCTGAATGCTCATCCCCGGTACCGGCTGCTGATCGTTCAACAGCTTTCCCGGCAACTGAAAATTAAATTCAAGATGGCCGATGACTATTTTGAAGCCATGCAGAGCCTGCGTCCAATGGTGATGTTGTCCGGGGCTATCCGCAATCTTGCCCAGGATTTGATAAGGATCGCGAATGATATTCGTTTGCTCTCCTCCGGACCAAAGACAGGACTCTCGGAATTAAATCTGATGCCGGTACAGCCAGGCTCTTCAATCATGCCCGGTAAGGTAAATCCGGTAATTGCTGAAATGCTGAATATGGTATGTTTTCAGGTCATAGGTTGTGATACTACCATTTTGATGTCAGCCCAGGCCGGACAGCTGGAATTGAACGTAATGATGCCCCTTGTGGCCTACAATCTGTTACATGAAATCGAAATTTTGACGA
>CAYVKM010000065.1:0-21561 GCA_964452045.1 uncultured Calditrichaceae bacterium | reverse complement strand
GGATTCATCCAATGGGGCAATAAAATATTAGCATGTTAAATATCTACAATAAATTAATACTTTTTCTGTTTTATCTGCTTATCATCCTCCTTCTGCTAATGCAGAGTTGTGAAAGAGATTTTTTAAGTGTAGGCAATGTAATCGACACCACCAGCCATAATTTTCAGTGGGAAAGTTTTACCATTGGCGGTTTAGGTGGCAGTAGTTATTTCTTGGATGCAGCTATTGTGAATGAAAATGACATCTGGGCGGTAGGAGAGATATATGCCGACAGCATTCAGCCCTGGAAACCCTATAATGCCGTGCACTGGGATGGAGATGAGTGGGAGTTGAAGCGAATACCAACAAATTCAGTAGTTGGTCTTGGTTTCTATCCGCTTAAGACTGTTTTTCCTTTTGATTCAGATAACATATGGATGTTTTCCGATGCGGGATCTTATTGCCACTGGAATGGCCTTGAATGGGAAAGCGAGTATGTTCCAGAAAGACAAGGAGGAATCAATAAAATCTGGGGAAGTTCACCAACAGATATATATTTTGTTGGTACCAATGGTAACATCACTCACTACAATGGCAGCAGTTGGCAGAAGCTGGAGAGTGGGACGGAAGTCGATTTCCAGGATATCTGGGGGTGCCGGAATTCCTGGAACGGAGAATGGGAAATATTAGCAATGGGTCACGGTGCGGTATTAAACGGGGACATTGCTCTTTTAAAAATTGAAGGATCATCTTTCCGTTCCTTGAACACCAACGGACTACCTTCCTATTTAAGTAGTCTATGGTTTATTCCTGGGCAAATTTATTATGTGGTGGGAGAAGGCGTTTTTTATGCGCTTTCGCTGGGAGATAACTGGCAGCCGGATACCACCCACCCCAGCTTACATAAGGTATCCATTCGCGGACAGGCTGCAAACGATATTTTTATTACTGGTTCCTATGGATTGGTTTCCCATTTTAACGGTATGAGCTGGCACCATTATACCGGATCTGAGCTTCCCACCATTTATGGAGGTTACTGGTCGATAAGCTATAAGGAGGACTTAATGGTTGCGGTGGGAGAATCGGGAGAGAAAGGCATAATCATAAAGGGTATAAGAAAACAATAGTAGTAATAAGTTGGATAAATCCTCCCGAAGGTTTTGAACCTTCGGGAAGGTTGAAAACCTTTGGTATTCTTGGATCGGCAATGAGAGTTTGTTTATTTATTCTGCTGTCTTTTTTTCTTGCCGGATATTATTCATGTCAGCATGACTTCTCTGCTCTATCTAACAGCATCGATACAACCAGCCATGATTTCCACTGGGAAACTATTACCCTCGACAGCCCATATGGCAGCGGGGTATTAAATGATGTTGCTATATTAGAAGAAAATGATATCTGGGCGGTAGGAGAGATTTATTCGGACAGCACCCAGCCATCTAAACGATACAATGCTGTACATTGGAATGGAAGTGAGTGGGAATTGAAGAGGATACCGTATGTTTATAACGGGCAACCATATTACCATCCTCTGAATTTTTCTTTTTCATTTGAAAATGGCGAAGTCTGGTTTGGTGGTAATGGAATTGTTAAATGGGATGGAAATAATTATACGAACGTTGAAATTAATCAAAATGTTTGGGGACCTGTCTCAATCAATAAAATATGGGGAAGTTCAACTTCAAATGTTTTTATTGTAGGAAATGAAGGTTCAATGGCACACTATAACGGGAGCAGTTGGCAGAAGCTGGAGAGTGGGACGGACGTAGATTTCCGGGATATCTGGGGCTGCCGGAGTTCCCGGAGCGGAGAATGGGAAATTCTGGCGGTTACTTCATATGGAGCAGTACCAAGCGGGGATATCTCTATCCTGAAAATTGAGGGGACAACGGTTCATTCCATTAATACGACCGGTCTGCCTTCGGGATTGAGCAGTATCTGGTTTATTCCCGGTCAGGTATATTATGCGGTAGGAGACGGGGTTTTTCGCACCAGTTGGCCCGGTCGTAACTGGCAGGCCGAGAGTGGTCACCCTGCTTTATACAAGGTTGCCATACGAGGTCAAAGTAAAAACGACATATTTATCACCGGCTCCTACGGACTGGTATCCCATTACAATGGCAAAAGCTGGCATCATTATAACGGTTCTGAGCTTCCCACGATTTACGGGGGGTACTGGTCAATAAGTTATAAAGAAGACTTAATGGTTGCGGTCGGGGATGCTGGTGTAAATGGGATTATATTAAGGGGTACGAGAAAAGAATAGGAAAGATCTTCCCGAAGGTTTTGAACCTTCGGGAAGATTGAAATCAGATTAAAAGAACACAAAGGTTACCAAAACAAAGATTGGCAGCAGAATAAGCACCGAGTAAATCATATAACCGAAAAAGCTGGGCATGCGGATATTTTGCTCTTCAGCAATGGATTTTACCATAAAATTGGGAGCATTTCCGATATAGGTCATCGAGCCGAAGAAAACCGCTCCGGTGCTGATGGCTTTCAGGTACAGACTCTGTTCGGCAATCAGCCGGGCCACTGCCTGTGGTTCGGGAATGCCGGCAAAAAATTGTCCGGTGGCCGTGCTTAAAAAGGTCAGATACGTTGGGGCGTTATCCAGAAAACTGGACAGGGCACCGGTGATCCAGAAATAATGCCATTCGTGTTTCACCGCGTCGATAACAAAGTGCAGCTCTCCGGTGAGGCCGGCGCGCAGCATGGCCAGGGCCGGAACAATGGTCATAAAGATTCCGGCAAAAAGTTTGGCCACTTCTTTGATGGGAAACCAGGTAAACTCGTTGCCTTCGCGGATAGACCAGGCGGTGGTCTTCAGCGAAAGGATTCCCATCAGAATCAGAAAAGCATCCCGGATCATGCTCTGATAAGCTACATGGACGCCAAAGATGGACACCTCGCCCAGCTTTACCAGTCCGCTGAACAGCACCCCGCCCATGATTCCCAGCAGGAAAAGCAGATTGTGCAGTCCCATTACGCTCAATTTTTTAGAAGTCGGTTTAGCAGCCTCGCTCTCCAAATTTCCGACTTCCCAGGCGGCCTTAATTTCCCCCTCGCTCATTCCTTCCGGTACTTCATAACGATAAGGTTTGAGATATTTTTTCAGATGCCAGCCTTCCCGCCGAAACAGAATAATATCGAAGACATAGAATACCGACAAAACCAGAACCACCACAAAAAGCATTTCCGGGAAGAGTTTCAGGGTCCAGAAGAAGGGAACATGATGCAGGAATCCCAGGAAAAGGGGCGGATCGCCCAGCGGGGTAAGCGAACCCCCGATGTTGGCTACCAGAAAGATGAAAAATATAATAACGTGTACTTTTGACTTACGGTATTTATTCATCCTTAACATTGGTCGGATGAGCACCATCGCTGCACCGGTTGTACCGATCCAGGAAGCCAGAAAGGTACCGATGAGCAGCATAACCAGGTTAGCCCGGGGTGTTCCCACCGGCGCGCCCTGAACCAGGATGCCGCCGGCAGCGGTGAAAAGAGCCCAGAGTAAAATAATGAAAGGAATGTAATCCGCCAGGTATATATGCAGAATCTCATAGAAAGCTTCACCCCGATAGACGAGGAGAAAGGGGATGGCAAAGAGTAACGCCCAGAAAGCGGATACCTTGCCAAAATGGTGATGCCAGAAGCGTGGCGCCACCAGGGGAAATATGGCGATTGAGAGCAGAATCCCGATAAAGGGGATCACGCTCCAGATGGGCAGTTCGGTGCCCAGGGATGAGCCGTGTTCGGTGCTGTGGGTCGCTTCTCCATGCTGCTGATGAACCTGGGTAGTTTCCGGTTCGGTTTGCTCCATGGTGTGTTGTGCCAGCAGGGGACTAACTTGCAGCAAAAGGAAGAAAACGAGTAGGATAATTGGCAGGTTAATTGATTTGAAGTGGCTCATCCTCACATCCTTTCGAGTATCAGTACTTAATAATGAATTTCTGTAGAAAAACAGGGAATAAATCTAAAGAGTGGTACTTTTTTTTCAAAGTTTTTTTTAAAAATGTATGAGTGTTTCATTAAGTCCCAAAAATTATTAAAAAAAATATTATGGCATATAAAGTTAGTGTTCAGTCATTTCGAGCGTAGTCCGTTGGCGAACGGACGAAGTCGAGAAATCTTTGTAATATGACAGATTCCTCCCCGTCTGGCTGGCGCAGCCGGACAGGCACTTCTAACACAGCTAGGGGATCGTTCTCAATGACTGGCCTTCTTTGTCTTTGCGAAGCACGGATGCTGAAGCAAACTCCGCGTGCGTGGACAGACACAAGGATGTATAATGAGCATGAACCTTAGGTGGATCGCCACGGTCCGCTCGCATGAGACAAATCCTCCTCTTTTCTAGTATCTAAATTTAGAGAATTTTGTCACCGAATTACTTAACATTTACAGCAATGACCAATGATCTTTTTTTAGGTCTCAAGGTGATATGCAAAAAAATATTCCTGAATTGTTTTGTCTGCGGGCCGAAACTTTTTTATTTTTCTGTCCGCAGGCGTTCAGCGAATATCTGTCTGCGCTAAACAGCCAACTAAAGGAGCGATCATGATTCAAAAATTGACCTTTGTTCTTTTATCCCTTCTGCTGGCGGGGAATATCCTGGCCCAGCGACCGATTCAGTTCGAAGATATGTTTTCCATGGGACGGGTGGCTGACCCGCAGATTTCCCCGGATGGAAAATGGATTGCCTACACTGTTACTCACTATTCCCTGGAGAAGAATAACAGTAACAGCGATATTTTTCTGGTTTCAAGCGATGGTAAAACCAGCCGCCAGCTTACTTTTGATGAAAAGTCCGATTCTTCTCCCCGCTGGTCCCCGGACGGCTCCCAACTGGCCTTTATATCCAAGCGGGATGGTACTGCCCAGCTTTACCTGTTCGATCTGAAAGGGGGAGAACCGTTAAAGGTGACCGATGTTCCGACCGAGGCGAGCTCGTTCATCTGGTCTCCGGATGGCCAATATTTTGCCATTGAGACGGAAATTTTACCGGAGGCGGATTCTCCCGAAGCCAGTGTTGCCCTGGAGAAGAAAATGAAAGAGGGCACCGGTACTGGTCGGGAGATTCACCACCTGCTGTACCGGCACTGGAATGTCTGGCGGGATGGCAAATACAAACACATCATGCTTTATACCTGGGAGGGCAAATTTGTCCGGGACCTGACACCCGGTGCCTATGACACACCACCCATTGCCCTGGGCAGCGACCACGATTATCTCTTTTCCCGGGATGGTAAATCTTTCTGTTTTGTCCGGAATACCGATCCGATAGTGGCAATCAGCACCAACAATGATGTCTGGATCGAAGATCTGGATGGAAAGAATGTTCAACAGATTTCCATGGGCAAGGGAAATGATAATGGTCCGGCCTATTCCCCGGATGGAAAATTTCTGGCCTACATGTCCATGGCCCGCCCGGGATTTGAGGCAGATCAGAAAAATCTAATTTTGCATGATCTGGCCACCGGGGAAGAACGTAATCTCACTGCCGTCCTGGACCGTTCGGTCTCGGATTACCTCTGGGCGCTGGATGGCAAAAAAATATATTTCTTTGTGGAGAATCACGGTCGTCACCGGATATATGAAGTGGATATCAAAACCGCCCAGCTGAAGATATTGCTGGACTATTATTTTATCGATGCCATGCAAATCAGTCCGGATGGAAAATATCTGGTTCTGGCGAAACAGGCGGTTAACTATCCCACCGAGCTCTTCCGCTTCGATCCGGATCGGAGAAACTTAACCCAGCTCACCTTTACCAATCAGAAACTGCTCAGTCAGCTGGAAATGAATCCCCTGGAGGATTTTTGGTTTACCGGCGCCAATAACGATTCTATTCATCTGCTGATGGTTAAGCCGCCAAACTTTGACCCGGCCAAGAAATATCCCTTGGTCTGTTTGATCCATGGTGGCCCGCAGGGCGCCTGGGGAGACGATTTCCACTACCGCTGGAATGCGGAGATGTTTGCTTCACCCGGTTATGTGGTCATCATGATTAATTTTCATGGCAGCCGGGGGTATGGCCAAAAATTTTGCGATGCGGTGAGCAAAGACTGGGGCGGCTGGCCCTATCAGGATATTATGATCGGCACCAGATGGGCCATGGAGAAAATCCCCTTTATCGATCAGGAAAAAGTCGGGGCCGCAGGCGCTTCCTATGGCGGCTTTATGATCAACTGGATTGAAGGACATAACGATGACGGACTTTTCAAATGTCTGGTTTCCCATGACGGGGTGTATGAACAGGTGAGTATGTTTGGTTCCACCGAGGAATTATGGTTTCCCACCTGGGAATTTAACGGTTATCCCTGGCAGGAAGGCAGTCTGTATCAGAAATGGAATCCGGCAAATTTTGTGGACAATTTCAAAACCCCGATTCTGATCGTACACGGAGAAAAGGATTTTCGTATTCCCTATACCCAGGCCATGCAGTTATTTACTGCTGTTCAATTGAAGGGCGTGGATTCGAAGCTACTTATCTTTCCCGATGAGGACCATTTTGTCCGCAAACCACAGAATGCCCGGCAGTGGTGGAAAAATGTTTACGACTGGTTAGGAAAATACCTGATGCAACAATAAGGCAAGTATGAACATTGAATGATAAAAAGCGAGGCGTTAAATGCATATCGGAAATTATGATGTGACTATGATCGATGCCGGCAGATATAAACTGGACGGAGGAGCGATGTTTGGGGTGGTACCCCGGACTTTGTGGCAAAAGGAAAATCCCCCGGATGAAAAGAACCGGATTACCATGTCCCTGAACACGTTGCTGTTGGTTGGTGATGGAAAAATTATTTTAATCGATACCGGGGTGGGGGATAAGTTCACCGATAAATTCCGGGAAATCTACGCTATTGATTATTCCGAACATTCGCTGGTAAAATCACTGCTTAAACATAATATCCAGCCGGAAAACGTGACTGATGTTATTCTCACCCACCTTCATTTCGATCACGTGGGGGGTTCGACTTATTACGATAACGATGGAAATTTGAAGCTTCAGTTTCCCAATGCTACACATTATGTTCAGAAAAAACAACTGGAATGGGCGCAGAAAGGATTTGCCAAGGACCGGGCCAGTTATCTCTCGGAAAATATCCAGCCACTTATTGACTCAGGACAATTGAAAGTCCTCAGTGGTGCGGAGGAGCTGTTTAAGGATGTCGAACTGATATTGTCTGACGGACATACGGTTGCTCAGCAACTGGTTCTGATCCATGGAAATGGCAAAAATTTGCTTTATGCCGCCGATTTAATTCCCATGACTGCCCATATTCCTTTGCCCTGGGTAATGGCCTACGATCTTTATCCGGTTACCTCGATTCAGGAAAAAGAGGAGATTCTAAAGAAGGCAGTAGCGGAGAACTGGATGGTTTTCTTCGAGCACGATCCTCGAACTTATTGTGGAACGGTTGAAGAGGGTGACCGGGGTTACCAGCTGAAATCTGCGGTTACCTTTTAACGGATAATTAGGTTCCAAAAAAATTACGTCCGATTTTCGAAAATCCGTAAACCAGGACTATCGGTTTGCGGATATATTTTTAGTTTTAAAGCGGAAAGAGGCAAGATAAATACCCAGCAGGATTAAAACAGCGCCCAAAAATTGCATCGGGCGCAGCATTTCCCGGAAAATGAGCCAGGAAGCAAAAATAGTAACCACCGGAATCAGGTTGGCGAAAATAGCGACCCGGTATGTCGGGAGCCGGCTCAGGGTATAGTTTAGCAGAAAATAGGCAGCGACCGAACTGCCAACACCCAGATAGAAAATACTCAGAAGAATGGATCCGTCAATATAGGTGGATTCTCTGAAAAACGTTTCGATAGTTGCCAAAGGGAAAAATACAATGGTGGCCACAATGGACTGATAATAGGTGATGGTTAAGGGAGAATAGGTACGGGTTATCCGGCGGCAGAGAACGTTGTAAAATCCTGCGGAAATTGCTGCTCCCATGGCGAGCAGATTTCCCAAAACGGGAGAGGGGGCCAGGATTGTACCCTGCTGGTGGGAGACAATAAAATAGACCCCTAATAAAGAGAGTATTATTCCTCCCAGTGCTTTCCAGGACATCTTTTCCTGAATCATCAATGCGGCAAAGATCAGGGTGAATACCGGGATGGTGGCAATAATCAGGGATACATTCGATGGACTGGTATAGCGGATGCCAAATGTTTCGAAAATAAAATATCCCACAGGCTCAACCATGGTCAAAAGAAGGAAATATTTCCAATCCTTCCGGGCAATTATCAGTTTTTTCTTATCCTTCCAGAGAATGGTGCTAAGTAACAATAATGCCAGCAGATAACGGCTGAAAACCACCTGAAATATGCCCAATCCCTGCAGGGCTTGTTTGGAGGCGATAAAGGAGAGGCCAAACAGCAGGGTCATCAGGAAGAGCAGGGGAAGATACCTGTTTTCCTGATCCTTCACTCACCCTCCTCGGGGAATGGCCGGTAAATCAGGATGGTGTGACCGATGATCTGAACTACTTCCGACTTGGTTCGTTGCCGGATAATTTCGGCGGCTTCCTCTTTCTGCAGTGGGCTGGCATCCTGCAATTTAATCTTTACCAGCTCTTTGGTATTAAAAGAATTTTCGATGGTCTGAATGGTGCCGTCGGATACACCTTCTTTTCCGATCCATACTTCTGCTTTCAGATGGGTTCCCTCGGCTTTTAAAGCCCGTTTTTGCTTTCCGGTTAGTGTCATTTATACCTCTGGTCTTTGGTAAATCTTTTTATGCAACCTTAATCTAAAGGACTGCGAATCTAAAAACAATCTCGTCCCCGAACAAATATTTTTCAGAAGTTTCCAATAATAAATGCTATCGATTCTTCAGAATGAAGTGGGAGCAACTCTCCGAAATCTTATTTAGCTGATAAATTAGATTTCCGGGGATTGATGGAGTGTTTATATTTCAGCTAAATTGGTCGTCAAAAATGTACGCTTTTATTCGGGATCAAATTTTATTCGGATTTCGTAGGAGAAATATTCTATTGGGAGAGCATTCGTTGAAAAAATTATATTTAAGTTGGTTTATATTCTTTCTGGTTTTCTCGATTTATAATTTACCTGCCCAGGACAGCACGGGCATCTGGTTAGAGCTTGAGCCGGGTTTTTTACAGACGGATTTACCTGCACCGTCCAATGCCGATTTGAATGATTCAAAAATTGCAGTACTTAAAATCGATCCCGCCTTATATGAAATAAACATTTACTGCGGAAGCAATTTTAGTGATAAACGGAGGAGTATTGAGGATTGGGCTACCGATTTTCATCTGATCGCTGCGATAAACGCGGGGATGTATGCGGAGGATTATCAAACTTCCATTGGGTTTTTAAAGAGCGGGGATCATTATAATAATACCCATCTTAACAGCAAACATAATTGTATTTTTGCCTGTGGGCCGTTAACCGAAAACATTCCACCGGTTCAAATAATCGATCTAAGATGCCAGAGTTTCGATACCTGGAAATCTAAATATCACTCCTTCTTACAGAGTATTCGGATGATTAGCTGCTCCCAGAAAAACGTGTGGCAGCAGCAACCGCAGAAATGGAGTATCGCAGCCCTGGCGATGGATAAACAGGGCAATCTGCTTTTTATTCATTCCCGGGCACCCTACAGCGTGCACGATTTCATTGATATTTTACTCAAGTCTCCCCTGAATATTAAAAATGCAATGTACCTGGAAGGTGGATCGGCAGCCAGATTATATTATAAAATTGCCGGCATTGAGAAAAGTATCGGTGGTTTCACTGAGAATGGTATATTCTTTAACGATTCCCAGCAGCGGACACAACCCATTCCAAATATTATCGGGGTAAGTAAAAAGGAGTGATTCTCCGTTTACAGGAATGCCTCGGTCAGTTTATCCCGCAAATATTCGAAAGCCTCCTGGGGATTGTCGGAAAAATGGAACAGGCTCAGATCGTCTTCATCAATTACCATGTGTTCTACCATATAGGGAAAATTGATGACATTGCGCCAGTATTCCTTTCCGTAAAGCACAACTGCCATTTTTTTCTGTGTTTTTTTAGTTTGCAATAAGGTGAGAACTTCCCATAGCTCATCCATTGTCCCGAAACCTCCGGGAAAAATAACCAGGGCTTTGGCCAGGTAAACGAACCAGAATTTACGCATAAAAAAGTAGTGAAATTCAAAATTCAGATCGGGAGTAATGTATCGGTTCGGATCCTGTTCCATGGGAATCGATATGTTCAGTCCAATTGATTTTCCGCCCGGCACGTCCGCGGCTCCACGGTTGATGGCTTCCATAATTCCCGGACCACCACCGGAACAAACCAGAAACCGGTGATGACTGTTTTTCAGACTGATGGACCACTGGGTTAGCAGGCGGGCCAGTTCCCTGGCATCGTCATAAAAACGGGACATTTTATGACGCATATCGGCCAGTTTCAATTCCTTTTTATGTTCCTCGGTTGGTTCCTCTTTATATCTCTTCTTCCATAAATCGTATCTTTTTTTTGCGGTCTCTCCATCGGTAACCCTGGCCGAACCATAGAAGACAATAGTGTCTTTCACATTCAGCTGGCGAAATCGGGCCGCCGGTTCAATATATTCGGAGAGGATTCGCAAAGTGCGGGCATCGCTGCTATTGAGAAATGCAGGATTTTTATAAGCTTTTACTGCTTTTTTTGGCATTACTTTTCCTGACGGTTACTTGGTTTGTCTGATTTTTAGGCCATTTGTTTCTGCCGGAATTCCTATCATCGGCTTAAAAGGGAACATAATAAATCTGCCATTACTTTTTTGATCATCATGTTCAAAAATGATCGCTAATTCCCTTCTGCAATTTTAGCAAATTAAATGAAAATCTAATTTTTCTTCAAGACCTCCGGATTTACCACTGCTATCGGTAGATTCCCTTCAAGGACGGCAAGCAGATTTTCTGCTGCGATCCGGGCCATTTCTTCCCGGGTGGATTTGGTAGCGCTTCCGATGTGAGGAAGCAAAACAACATTGTCCATTTTTATGAGCTCCTTGGAAACCTCCGGTTCAAATTCATAAACATCTAATCCCGCCCCGGCAATCCATTTTTCCCTTAATGCCTGAATCAATGCTTTTTCCTCAACAATGGGACCCCGTGCCGTATTTACCAGGAATGCGGTGGACTTCATTTGGCGAAGTATTTTACGGTTGAAAAGATGATGGGTTTCCTCTGACAAAGGAAGATGGATGGAAATAAGGTCCGATTCCCTAACTAAGGTTTCAAGTTTTACTTTTTTAGCATTGCATTCTCTTTCCAGTTCGGAATTTATATTTCTGTCGAAATAGAGGATTTTCATATTCCAGCCAATGCTTCGTTTGGCCACAGCGTTGCCAATGCGCCCGGCGCCAACGATACCCAGCGTCTTTCCGTATAGATCTCCGCCCAACAAAAGGAGTGGACCCCATCCCTTAAACCCGGTGGATCGAATCATTCTGTCACCCTCAGCAATCCTGCGGACAATTCCCAACAGTAAAGCCCAGGCCAGATCGGCGGTGGCGTCCGTTAGAATCCCCGGTGTATTGGTAACGGCGATTCCTTTCTTGGTAGCATATTCAACATCGATATTATTATAGCCAACTGCATAACTGCTTATTACCCGCAAGTTTTGAGCGAGGTCGATAATCTCCTTGTCAATTTCCTCCGAGAGCAGGCAGATCACTCCATCCTTGTCCCGGATTAAATCTTTGAGTGTATTTCTCGAGATGGGTTCGTTCTTATTAAAAATTTCTAAATCGCATTTCTCTCTTAAAATTTCCTTGGCGTTTGGAGGGATTTCTCTGGTGATAAGAACTTTAAATTTTTTACTCATAATTTGACGATCTCCATTAGAGGGGAAAATAATAGTGCGGTAAGCAGGAGAAATCAATCATTTTATAGAAAAATTGAATCATATTTTTAGCAAATCTTCCATTTGATCAACCAGATTCGAAAAGAGTCTGGCGGTGCTTTCGATGGGTTCGGGACTTGTCATATCCACTCCGGCATCCTTGAGCAAATTGATTGAATAATCCGAATTACCCTTCCTTAAAAATTGCAGATAGGCCTCTCTGCTCTCCGTATTTCCAGATAATATTTTTTGTGCCAGACATGTAGCCGCAGAAATCCCGGTAGCATACTGATAAACATAATAATTGTAATAAAAATGAGGAATTCGGCACCAGTTGGTATCGTACAACGAATCCATAATAAAATCCTTGCCGTAATAGTGCTGATAAATTTCCCTGGTTATTTTGCTAAAGGTTTCCGCCGTGAGTGCTTCATCGCTCTCGGCTATCCCGTGTATTCTGTTTTCAAATTCGGCGAACATGGCCTGGGTATATAGTGTGCCGCGTATCTGATCAATGTAATGATTGAGCAAATAAATCTTCTTCCGCGAGTCACTCGTATTTTTTAGTAAATAATCAATTAACAGTGCTTCGTTGAGGGTGGAGGCTACTTCCGCCACAAAAATGGTATAATTACTGTAAATGTAAGGCTGGCTCTGAATAGTATAATAGGAGTGCATAGAGTGACCCAATTCATGCGCTACCGTGAACATATCGTCCAGTTGTCCCTGATAACTCAGAAGCATGTAAGGATGAGGAATACCAAACACCGCAGTGGAATAAGCTCCTGAACGTTTTCCGGCGGTTTCAAAAACATCAAACCATCCCCCGGAAAAGGCTTTATGCAGGTCTTTCAAATAATCCGTTCCCAGAGGAGATAAAGCAGCTCCAATTGTTTTAAGGGCGTTTTCATAAGGAATTTCCCATTTCAAAGCTTTGACCAGTGGTACATAAAGATCCTAGGGCCGGATCTTATCCAACTTCAATATTTTTTTTCGCAGTTTTATATACTGATGCATGGGAGCAACATTCTTCCGCAGAGTTCTTACCACGTTCTCATAAACCGACAGAGGTATGTTATCGGTGTCAAGTGCAGCTTCCATCGCAGTAGAATACTTTCTCGCCCTGGCAAAATAGATGTTGCTTTTTACTGCTCCGGCGAGATTGGCTGCTAAAGTATTTTTCCACTTTTGATAAACACCATACATGGATTGGTAAGCTCTTTTTCGAACATCCCGATTATCACTCCGGATATAAAGAGAAAAATTGCCTTTGGTCAGTTCAACTGATTTATTCTTTTCATCTTTAATCTTTGGAAAGGATATATCAGCATTATTGAACATGCTGAAAACCTGGTAGGGTGTCTGGGCAAGATCGTCTGCCAATGCCAGTAATTTTTCGCCTTCCCCATCGAGGATGTGCGCTTTAGACCGCAAAAGATCATCCAGGTAATGCTGGTATAGTTGAAGATTAGAATTTTTGTCGAGAAACTCTTTAAGGATTCCTTCCGGGATTTGAATTATTTCAGGCTCAATAAAAGATTTACAATGATTATACCGGACTGCCAGATGGGAAATTTTATCCCTATATTCCTGATATTTGGTTAATCTGGTGTCTTCATCGGATTTTAAATTGGCATAGATCGATAATTTTCCCAACTGAATTTCTAATTCATCCCGTAATTTAAAGCAACTCAAAAGGCTTTCGGCAGATTCACCCAGTCTGCCTGTAAATTTTTCGATACCAGCAATCGATTTTTTGAAATTTTTAAAGCTTTGTTCCCATAACTGGTCGGTTTTAAAAAGGTGTACGGTTTGCCATTTGTATTTATCAGCAATGTCGGCTCTTTTACGCTGCCTTGTTTTTTTTCCGATCATTTAATTTTATCCCTCAAGTTCTTAATTGGATGGTCGTTCAAAATCTTCAAACCATTTCCGAAAGTTCAGATTAACTATCATGCCTTATTTCTAAAACGTGAAACTGATAGGCCTTTAAACTCTGGTAAAAGGAAAAAATTTTTATTGGAAATGTTCATTTAGAATGTCGCTGGTTGGTAGAAATTTGAAAAGAACTTTAAAATTAAAGGAACTTTTATGGTTAAACAAACGAAAAATATTTTGGAATTGAAAAATTTGTTAAAATTTATTATTTTATAATAATTTGTGTTTAATAGAAATTTAAATATGGAACTTATTCGGGGGTGTCAAAAATGTCCTATCACAAATGTGCGGAAGAAGGGTGTCCGTTTAAACCCATATCATTTACGCATTATTGCTGGCAACATATACCAGATAAAGAAACATTTCTAAAAAAACTTAGAAATAATATAGAACACTCGGTTGCTCCGGTGACCTTAGACAAAATTGTGTTGGATGGATTTGATCTGTCCGGATTGGATTTACGCAGTGCCTCATTAATGAGTGCAATGTTAATCGATGTCGATTTCACCGACTCCAATTTGACCAACATTAATCTGAAGCGAAGTTTTATCCAAAATTCGCAATTTAAAAATACCAAGCTTGTGCAGGCGACACTGAGCGGAACAATCATTCTGGATTCTGACTTTGTTGATGTTGATATGTCCCTGGTGGAAGGTAATTTACTGAAAACGAAAAACTGTAAATTTGATAATTTATATATCAAATCTGCTGATCTTAAAAATACCTTCTGGAAAGATAATAAGTACACTTCCGTTCAGATTGCCGATAGCAATTTTATGATGAGTTTTTTTGATGAAATCGAGGTGGTAAAAAGTAAACTGGATAACGCCCTGTTTTCCGGAAGCCAGTTTTACAAATGTCAGTTTACCAATAACGATTTTATTGAAGTGAATTATATCGGTTGCTTAATCGACAATAATACCTATAAAGATTCGGTACTGCAGAATTGTCGGTTTGCCACAGCTATTGTTAATAATACGGAATATCATAATTGTAAGATTTATAAACCGATAATGCGGGAGACCCAGATTGTTAACAGTAAATTTCAGAAGTGTGACATTACCACGCCGGTGCTTCAGCGGGCCATCATCATCCGCTCGAACTTAAATCCGGAAAAAATTGTAAATGCCAATACCGAAGGATTGGTTGTTATCTAATTTGACCTTAAATAGTTTCCTTATTCCAGGCCGCCGAAAAAAAAGGCGGCCTTTTTATTTTCCTTTATCATAGAATTTAAATCAACTGAACGATCAGGATACCAATAATTATTGCGAGAGTAGCGGGTAATCCCAGTACCGGGATAAGGAAAGTTGAGATAAACAATGCTACCGGCACGGCTCCGGCCAGATCTGCTGCATAGGTTATTCCAGGCATTTTTAGTTTGTTGGAGGTGTAGTAAGTATGAGTGATGTAAGCAAAAAATCCTCCGGTAAGAAAACCGGTCGAAAAGATCATTAGTGGCAGAAATAGGTGTTTGGTAAATGCAAATAAAATTCCGGATTCATATAATTGCATATTCAGGATTAATGGGAAATAAAGCACAAGTGCTATAGAGATAAATGCTAGATAAAAAACTCGAGGGGATCTAAGTATCATTGACTTTGCTTTATTAAGGATGAAGCGTGATCCTGCTGCAAGTCCCAACATATATAATCCAAATATAATTGCCATCCCCGAATAAAGGGAACCGTAGATAATCTGATACAGCAGGAGGATTAGAATCTCCAGAGCAATTGAGATTCCGGCAACTACCATTAACTCCCAGATGATCTTTCGCACCTTGTTCTCTTTGAATATGATTTTAAGGAATATCAAACCAATCAGCAGCAGTGAAACGATGGCATACTTAATTTTATTAAGGTATTGAAATACCTTGGAAATTACTTCTCCGGAGAGTGAACCCCAGACTTTGAAATGGTACAGATATCCCTTGATATTGAAGTCTGAATTTATGGCGGTATGCCGGCAGGTATTGAGTTGCTCCGAATAGGCTGATAGACGTTCTTCAGATAATGTATATTTAAGGTAGGCAGGATTAATATAAGTGGTATTGAAGTTACCATTTTTCAGCTTTGCCTGCAGTATTTCCGGTAGTCTGCCAATATATTCTGAATTTCCGGAAAAAAAATAGTTATTATCTCCGGGGATAATAAAAATATTGGAGAAAGTGGTACGAAGCGTGTTTTCTAATAGATTGATATAACTGCATAAATCGGGATTAATTAAATTTTCGGAAGATTGTATACTAAAAAAGAATAGACCATCCTTATTTAATTTTTTTTTGATAAAAGCATAAAATTCTCTGGTGTAATATCTGTTGAGCGCTAAATTATCAGGCTCGTTTGTGTTCAGACAGATAACATCAAACTTTTCCGTCGATTTTCCAAAAAATTGTCTAATGTCTCCCTTTACGAAACGGATATCAAAAGTTAGACCTTTTTTATTAATCCGGGATTTTTGCAATTCAATCAGAAATTGATCATATTCCAGAAAGGTGACATGTTTTATGGTTTTTAATTGAACAAGATAAGATAGAAAATCTTGAAGATTGCCGCCAAGAATCAGAACTTTTTTAGCCTCGGGTTGGGCCAGTAGCGGCAGGAGCATGTGGGTTTCGGCACTAAACAGGTCCGGAGTGGAATACAAAATTTTGCCCTGTCTTAATACCAAAGTCTGATTGTTATACTCCCCTATTTTTATATTACCATAAGGTGTATTTTTTTCCAAGAGTATTTGATAGGGAGCATATTGGTGGTTACTTATTTGTTGCAACAGATTTTGTGCGGTGATGAATAGAAATAGTACAAAGATGAAGAGGATGACTTTTTTAACGTTATTTCCGCCTGTATTCTGTTTTACAAGTTGGACATATTGAGTGGATACAACTAAGATTAGTGACACAAAGGCAAGAATTTGCAAATTGTTAAAACTATTGAGTAACCACAAATTCAATATAAGTCCAGCAGTAAAAGCCCCGAGGCTCTCCTGGAAATAAACCTTGTTGATGTTTTCTGCTTTGGTATTTGAAGATGTTCCGTGGAAATAAATAATAATATATGGAAAATAGGCTCCACATAAGAGTGCTGCTGGAAAGATTGTGAGAAATAAAATCGGTATAGCTTCTACTACAGTTGAATAAATCCCGGGCTTCAGATTAAATAAAAGTGGAAAGCTTCTTGCGATAAAAAATAATATAAAAACAGACGTTACGATAAGAATATCAAAAGCTGGTTGCCAGTTGAATTTTCTCATCACTTTTGGCATAACAAATGAGCCCAAAGCACTTCCTGCCAGCCAGACCGCCAGTGATATCCCAATCGTCAATTCATTGCCGTAGAAGAATTCAAACACAAGTCTGAAAAGGATTACCTGAACAGTCAACGAAAATAATCCCAATGAGAATGCCGGGAGCAAATTTGTGGTAGTATTGGAAAGAAATTTCATTTAACAAGATCCTCAGACTCGTACAAAAAGATAAACAAATTTATCTTGATTTATTGAAAAAAAACAATATATTTGAATAGAGGTGATTTCATACAAGGTGCATTCCTTTATTATTGTTTGTTCTTTTCGGTCTCAGACATCGCAATAACAAAGTTTTTAAAATCAAAGATTTTTTCCAATCAAAAGGAGGTGATAGTCGACTAATAGAAAATTTCTATCCTTTCTTCTTTTTTCAGGATGGCCATTGAGGTAATCCCGCAGATTTTTATCCTCAACAATCTCACTTTTTTAGGCCATCTATCTTTTGTATTTAAACTATTTTAAGGAGGAGCAATATGTACAAAACTCTAATGATTATTTTTCTGATTCTAATTTCTACTGCATTGGTTTTTGCTGGCGCTGTAGAAAAAGAACCAATTGTTAAACCTGTTAAAAGTGACGATCCTGCCCCAGCAGCCATTTCACCGAAGCAGCATTTCAACATGGCATTAGAAGATTCCGCAGTTGTTGAGGACTTTGAGGGCGGAGTGATTCCTGCAGGATGGGATTCAACCCATCATCATCCCGATAGTCCAGGATTTCAAGTAGGAACCTTAAGACCGACAACAACAGGCAATAGTACAAACGTTGCCTGGGTTGATGATGATGCATTGGGATCGGGATTCTCCACAGTTGATACCTTGTTTACACCATCCTTGGACTTAAGTGTCTATCCTACTGTAAGGTTAGATTTTTGGCACTATTATAATTGGATTTCATCCGATCAGGCTTCGGTATGGGTGGTTGTAAATGGCACCACGTGGACTAATGTTGTGACTTATACCTCAGATGCGTCTGGGAATGAAAGCTACGATATCACCAGTGTAGCTGCCGGTCAAGCGGATGTGAGAATTGCATTCGTTTATGATGATGGTGGTGCCTGGGCATGGTATTGGGCTATTGATAATGTTCTGATCTACGAACCACCGGCCATACCAGGATTTTCAACACCAGTTTCTGAGATAAACCTTAATCAAACGCACAGTTTGGTTCCAGTTGGAGAATCAGCCAGTGAATATATATTTATTGAGAATGTAGGTGGAAGTGATTTGACTATTTCCGCAGTAAATACCAGCTCGGCTGATATAACAACTAATTTCAGTGGTAGTTTAGTTATACCAATAGGTGTAATAGACAGTATAATGGTTACTTGGACACCAAGTACAGTTAACATGGATACCGGTTGGGTGGAATTTATACATGATGCACCTACTAATCCTGATACAGTTGACCTTACACTACAGTCAGTTGAGGCAGGTTCCTATGTGGTTGACTTTGAGGCCGACGTAAGCACATGGTTGCAGCCTACCGGGTACTTCTTTTCAATAAATTCAACCTTAGGTTATACAAGCTCCAATGAACACTGGGGAGAACAGGGTTACTGGAAAAGTGGTACTACTGGTCGGGATACCACTTATTTGTGGTCTCCACGATTAGATCTAACAACCGGACCAACGGAAGTTGGATTTTACTATAAAGGACTTTCAACTGGAGACGACACGGTTGAAGTATTAATAACCTTAGACAATGGGCAAACCTGGACGCAATTAGGTAAAGTGACTAATACGGGTACCAATTGGAGATACCAGACCTATGATCTTTCAGCTTACACAGGGAATGATAATGTGAAAATCGGCTGGCATTACTATTACCCTGCCGGTTTGACAACTGGTAGTAGCTGGTACATGGATGATGTTGCTTTGCCAAGCCGCTTTGTAGCTTCTACAGGTATTCTCTATGCCTCACCGACTACCCTGGACTATGGATTTGTAAATGTGGGAGATACGTCAACGGCTGTGATTACCCTGACCAATACCGGAGGACCCACCTTAAATATAACCTCGATAACATCTGATAACCCAGATTTTATTGTCGCGGGAGCGCCAAGCACCATTGCTTCTATGTCCTCCGAGGATTTCAGTGTTTCTTTTGCTCCCTCTGTTGCAGGCATGGCCTCTGCCACGATCACTATAGATCATGATGGGGTAAATGGTACTGATGAACTTTTGACAATCTCGGCTACGGGTGAAGGCTTCGAAGCAACTGTAACGGTATTTCCCTACGAGGAAGCATTTGAATATGCGGGTGACATTCCTCCTGGTTGGATTAATGATCCGAATGATTCCGGTAAAGATTGGTTATTTGGAACATCCACCACTTACGGCCCCGATAACGACCATACGACTGGTACCGGCTATTTCGGTTATGTTGACGATTCGAGTCCGAATCCTACAGAACCCACCAATTTAATCTCTCGTCCTTTGGATTTATCAGCATTGTCCAATCCTGTAATGACATTCTGGTACTGGAGTTTTAATGAGCAATCGACACCTGCAGATACCGGATATTTACATGTTGATGTTTGGGATGGGTCAACTTGGAATCTGGATGTCATTGATTCTATTGGTCAAGTCGGTCAAATGTGGAACCAGGACTCAGTAAATTTGAGTGGCTATCAATCAACTGAAACTCGTGTAAGATTCAGAGTTGTTGAGACACCATCATTTTATCAAGATATTAGTTTGGATGATTTCCATGTATATGAAGGATCTGCTATTCCTCTTAATCCCCCGCAGAACCTGACTGCTGATGCAGGAGACGGGGTTGTTGATCTGATGTGGGATGCACCAATGCAGGAAGGAGAATTATTCTATGACGATGGCACCGGAGAAGGTAATTTGAGTATCGGCGCAACTGGCGAAGGTGATTTGGCGGTGCGTTTTACTCCCAACGTCTATCCTTCAACTCTTATGGCCATAAAAGTCTTCTTTGCTGCCGCAGCGACCGGTATGACCAGCGTTGACTGGACCATTTATGATGGTACCAGCAGCGGACCAGGAACCTCTCTGGCAACTGGCAACCAGGCAATCAATCGCGATATGTGGGACATTGTGGATGTTTCCAGCGCAGCGGTTCAAATTAATGCTGATGATTTTTTCATTTCCTATTTTGAGCCGAACGGTGAAACAATAAATCTTTCCTGGGATACCACTCCACCCAGCGCCGATAGGTCTTGGGTAAATGCACCTGCGCTTGGACTCCCCTGGCAAACGTTGGCCACGACTGGTATTGCAGGTTTTGATAACGATCTGATGATTCGTGCCATCGTACAAGAAGGCAGTGGCCCCAATGCACGGGTGGTGGAACTCTCTCCCAACGGTGAGAGACGTGTATTATCTTCTGCCGAACTCAAACAATTGGCAGTAAAGAATAATACATTAGGAATGAATCCTCTCACAGGGGCGGTTTGCATTGATGGGACCAAGCTTCCCCAGGCTAAAGGCTCTTCTGGATCGACCGCATCGATATCCCCGCTTTCTATTGAAAGTCTAACCGGATATAACATATATCGCTCGGATGATAGCACGAATTTTGCCATGGTAGCTTCGGTCGATTCCACGATTTTAAACTACTCAGACCATACCGTTGTCAACGGAACCAAGTATTGGTATTATGTGAAGGCTGTTTACACAGAAGGTGAGAGTGATCCATCAAACATTGTTTCAGCCACACCACAGGGTGCTGGTGGAGCTGCATTCTTTGATAATTTTGATTCTTACACAGCTGGAACTCAACTGGTGGTACAGAATCCTAACGATTGGACTACCTGGAGCAATTTACCAGGTTCAGCCGAAGACCCGTTTGTTTCGGATGCCCAGGCCAACAGTGGTTCGAATTCGGTGGTGATTGTACAGAACAATGATTTAGTAAAGGTATTCGATGTGGCACCGCTGACCAGCGGCATGTGGAAACTCTCCTGGCAAATGTACATTCCTACCGGTGGCGCCGGATATTTCAATACCCTGGCAGATTTTGCCGGTGGCAGTAGTGTATATGCCATGCAGGTCTATTTTGATGCTGGCGGAACCGGAAGACTGGATGCTGGGGGTGCCAGTGCGGCAACGTTTAACTATGCCTATGATACCTGGCAACCGGTAGCAGTCGTCGTTGATCTGGACAATGATGTGGCAGAATTCTGGTTAGATGGTACTATGATCTACAGCTGGCAATGGACGCTTGGAACCTTCGGAACCACCACCATACCACTACAGTTGGATGCCAATGACTTCTTTGGCGCCACCGCGGCCGATCAGATGTATATGGACGACTATGATGTCAGTGAAATTGTTCCGGCGGTACCGTTCTTCGATGATTTTGATTCCTACACAGCCGGTGTACAGCTGGCACTACAGAATCCTACCCACTGGACTACATGGAGCGGTCTGCCGGGCTCAGGAGAAGATCCATTTGTCTCTGATGCCCACGCCTACAGCGGCTCCAATTCAGTAGTAGTGGTACAGAACAATG
>CAYVKM010000064.1:0-21993 GCA_964452045.1 uncultured Calditrichaceae bacterium | reverse complement strand
TGGGAGAGATCAATCGATTTTTCAATTTTTTCCTTCTCCGCCTCCAGATCCTGACCCCAAAGAATGTATTTTAGATAAATTTTAGTATAGACCTTGGGGTGCTCATCTGCCCTTTCCGAATCCACGTGAATTTCAAATTTGTCGTATTTTACCCGCATTTTTTTGAGCAGGGAGGCAACATCCGCACCGGTGCAACCGGCCAGACTGATCAGAAATAGCTCCATTGGCCGGGAAGCTGCTTCCGAACCGCCGAATGTCTCCGGACCGTCCATGGCCACCCAGTGTTTGGACTTGGCGCGTCCCAGAAAGGTTAATCCCTCGACATTTTTAACTACGATATCACTCATTTTTAACTTCCTTTTCTATTATAAAAGTTCAGAAAGATTTTGCTCAAAAAATTCAATCGGTTTATAGCCGACTTTTTTTGTCACGACCTGGCCTTCTTTGTTGATCAAAAAAGTAGTGGGAATTGCATTAATTCCTCCGTATGCGGATACAATCTGGTTGTTTCCCAGAACAATCGGGTAGTCAATATTGTATTGTTCCATAAAAGGTCGCACCGGTTTCCAGCCATCCTGATCCAAAGAAACACCGATAATTTGTAAACCCCGGTCTTTGTACTTGTCATACAATTTAACATATCCGGGAATCTCCATCCGACATGGACCACACCAGGTAGCCCAGAAGTCCAGGATGACCACTTTACCCTTATAGTCGCTCAATTTAATTGTGTTGCCTTTGCTATCCACCAGGCTAAAATCCGGGGCCGTGGCATAATTGGCTGAAGATTGCATCGCCGGCGCTTTCTGACTGGTTACCGGCTGCGGGGTCTGGGCGTTATCTTTGTCCGAGTTGGAGCAAGACTGAACAGAAAACCCAACAGCAACAAGCACAATGAGTACAAAAGCAAAAAACTTTTTCATAAATCCTCCAGTAAAATCTCTCTCTTTATTAATACTGTTTAATTATCCGGGTACATATTTTTGTATGCATCTAAAACCCGCTGGACAAAATGGGGTTCCGGAAGGGCCCCTTCGATGGCAGATTTTTCGCCGATCATGGTTCGCGGTACGCCCTGGACATTATAGCGCAGGGAAAGATGCGGAAATTCTGTGGCTTCCACCATGTCTGCCGTGATATTCTCATTCAGCATGGCCAGTTTGTGGGCCATTAATACCGCACTGGGACAATATGGACAGGTAGGTGTGACGAATACCTGCAATCGCAGGGGTTGGGTTATTTTTTCGATTTGAGTTATAGTTTCTTCGGAAACGCTTGGTTTGCCATCCGCAACCTGCTGAATATCTTCTAGCAGAGAACTAAATTCATAACCGGACGGGATGCCATAGTAGCGAATACCATAATCCCTATCTTCGCTGCTGACAACTGTGGCGGGAATTTTATCTATTTTATATTTTTCTACCTGCTCCTTGTCCGTAACAAAGTTATACACTTCCAGTTCAATTTTTCCTTCTCCCAGTTCTACCAATTCTTGCATAAGCTGATGAGTTTCCCGGCAATACTGGCACTCAAGTTCCTGGGTAAAGTAAACTAATTTTACTTTATTGGCTAATTTGCTTAAAATTTCTTTGACTTGTTTGGCGTCTTCGCCCACGATAAACGGCATTGTATCTTCCTCCGAAATAGTTTCGTTTTATGATAATATTACTTACGCCTAAATAGATGCAGTTGCTCAGGGTAAAGTTACAGGAGGAATATTTTTTAGAGTGATGCCATCGCTCAGAACGACGGCATCGCAATTTCTCAGGTTTGAATGACGCCCGGATTGAATTTGGGCATGCTTGGATTGTTTTCGGCCATGCGAATTCCGGTGGATACAATGGAACGGATTTCCAGGGGATCGACAATTCCATCCACCCAGAGCCGGGCCGCGGCATAAACCGGATCCATTTGTTCTTTATATCGATCCTCGATTTCCTTCAACAAAGCCTGTTTTTCATCCTCGGTTATCTCCTTTCCGGATTTCTTTAGCTGGGAAAGTCGAATAGAAAGCAGGGTATTGCTGGCCTGTTGTCCACCCATGACGGCGATATTGGCAGAGGGGAGGGCGAAGATGAGTCTGGGATCGTAGGCCTTGCCGCACATGGCATAATTGCCAGCACCAAAACTATTTCCGACAATAAAGGTGAATTTTGGAACTACCGAGTTTGCCACCGCATTGACCAGTTTTGCCCCATCTTTCAGGATACCGCCATGTTCTGCTTTTTTCCCCACCATGAATCCGGTGACGTCCTGCAGGAAAAGCAGCGGTATACGTTTCTGATTGCAGTTCAGAATAAAGCGGGCGGCCTTGTCCGCGCTGTCCGAATAAATAACACCACCGATTTGCATTTCCCCCTGCTTGCTTTTTACCACCAGCCGTTGATTAGCGACAACGCCGATGGCATATCCGTCTAGCCGGCCATAGCCGGTGACGATGGTTTTGCCATATCCGGTCTTATATTCATCCAGTTCGCTGTTATCCAGAATCCGGGCCAATACCTGATGCATATCATAAGGTCGTGAACGGTCTGCCGGAATTATGCCATAAATTTCTTCCTGATCGAAGGCAGGAGCGGCCGGTTTAATCCGGTCGAATGATATTCCGGGAAATTTGCCAAATTTGTCCACCAGGTTTCGAACCATTTTTAATGCTTCCACTTCATTCTCTACTTTATAATCGGTTACCCCGCTGATTTCGCTGTGCACCACTGCACCACCCAGATCCTGATTATCTATTTCTTCGCCGATTGCCGCTTTTACCAGATGAGCGCCAGCCAAAAAAACGGTGCCATTACCCTCGACAATTAAAGCTTCATCGCTCATGATGGGGAGATAGGCCCCACCGGCCACGCAGTTTCCCAGAATAGCTGCGATTTGCGGGATACCCATGGAAGACATGACGGCGTTGTTTCGGAAGATGCGACCGAAATGTTCTTTATCCGGAAAGAGGTCCTCCTGCAACGGTAAAAAAATGCCGGCAGAATCCACCAGATAGACAATGGGCAGATGGTTTTCCATGGAAATTTCCTGGGCTCGCAGATTTTTTTTACAGGTGATGGGAAACCAGGCACCGGCTTTTACGGTAGGATCGTTGACTACGATTACTGTGTCCCTGCCGTGAATTTGGCCAATACCGAAAATAGTCCCGGAAGAAGGGGCACCGCCATATTCTTCGTACATGCCATATGCAGTTAGTTTGCCGATCTCGATGAATTTTGATCCCTTATCGATTAAATTTTTTATCCGTTCCCGTACCGGAAATTTGCCCTGTTCTTTGATCTTCTTCAGGTATTTTTCACCGCCGCCCTTCTCAACCTCTTTGTTAACTGCTTTCAAATTGTCCAGCAGTTTCTGGTAAACATCATAATTATTTTGATACTGGTCGTTTTTTTGGATATCCGATCCAATCTTTGCCATTTTAGCTCCTGTGGTTTACACAGTTTTGGTTTGTTGCAATAATTCCCGGGCAATAACCAGCCGGAGTATTTCCGAAGTGCCTTCGCCGATGGTGCCGAGTTTAGCATCCCGGTAAAATTTCTCCACCGGATATTCTTTGATAAAACCGTATCCGCCGTAGATCTGCACAGCCTCATTGGCAACCCGTACCGCCACTTCACTGGCATACAGTTTGGCCATGGCCGATTCCAGATTAAGGGGCAGATTCTGGTCTTTAAGCCAGGCTGAACGGAGGATTAGTAACCGGGCGGCATCAATCTCCATCGCCATGTCGGCCAGTTTGAATTTGGTTGCCTGAAAATCCGAAACCCGTTTGCCAAAAGCTTCCCGCTCCTGGGCGTATTTCAACGCATTCTCATACGCGCCGCGCGCGATACCCACACACATAGAACCGATGCTAACCCGGCCGCCATCCAGGATAGACATGGCCTGATGAAATCCCTCGCCTTCCTTACCCAGTAAGTTTTCTTCCGGTATTTCACAATTGTCAAAAAAGAGTTCGGCGGTATCGCTGGCCCGCATGCCCAGCTTATTCAGATTTTTCCCAATCCGGAATCCGGGTGTGCCCTTTTCCACAATAAAGGCAGATATACCGCGAGCTCCCTGCTCTGGATTGGTAATGGCCATCACGATGGTATAGTCCGAATAATTTGGATTGGTAATAAATGTTTTGGAGCCATTCATGATCCACTTATTCCCTTTATGGACCGCTGTTGTTTTTAAAGCTTTTGCATCACTGCCGGAACCAGGTTCGGTAAGCGCCCAGGCAGAGAGCGTCTCCCCGTTCATTGAACGTGGGATAAACTTTTTTTTCTGCTCTTCGGAGCCAAAGGTAAAAAGGTGCAGCGCCCCGAGCGAATTATGGGCAGCCACGATTAATCCGATTGACGGATCCACCGCGGACAATTCTTCGATTATAAGGGCATACTCAACATATCCCATGTTCGCCCCACCGTAACTTTCAGGATAAATGACACCCAGCAGTCCGAGCTCGCCCAGTTTTTTAATAATTTGTTCCGGAAACTCCTTTGCCTCGTCATAGGTCATGATATGTGGGGCAATTTCCTTCTGGGCAAAATCCCGGACCATATTGCGAATCGCGATTTGTTCTTCAGTGAGCTGAAAGTCCATCGAGCACTCCTTCTATTTGAAATAAATATTTACCAGTTGCAACGTGTATACTTTACCTTGATTCATTAATAATATTTAATTTTACCAAATGCACCTGTGAATAAAATTGCATCAGTCACCAATTGCAAATTATAAATTTAAACCAGATCTTTTTTTGACATAAGTTTCAGATTAAAGAATAAAAATATCCCCAGTTGAATCAGCGCCAATACTAGAAAAACAGACCGCCAGAGTGGAAATTCCAGAGTAACTCCACCATAGATAATCTCCAGAATTGGTGGCAAAATAAAAGTAAAAGGAGCATAAAATTCCTTTACGGAATGAATCGGAAATAGTGCACTTTTATTGACGATGCCGCCGAATACAATCAGAATGAGGATGAGCCAGGATACCGATGGCCGATAGGTGAAACTTAAGCTGAGTAGCGCCACCGACAGACCCATCAGCAGGAGCATCAGAAAAAGGCGAACCAACCAGACCTTGAAATAACCTGGATCCATAAATTTTAGACCGTACAGTCCGGTAAAAAGCACGATCCAGAGAAAGTCGATGCCGAGGATGAGCAGGTATTTAGCCAGAAAGAAATTCCGCCTCCCATTGGGATAAATCAGTCCGAAATGCAGCGAATGGCCCTTTTCCAGAAAAAAAATGGACGGAACGCTCACCATGGTCAGGAGAATGCCAAACACGCCAAAAACCGTCCATACCATATCTTCCGGTTTGCTGGTATAGAGGAATCCCGAAAAAATAATATTGAAAAGAATTATCAGAATCAGTTCCCGAAGGTAGCGATGGCTGCGCAGGTAGTTTTTCAGATAAAAGGAAATGTAGGCTTTTATCATGCGGTTACTCTTCTCATTTAATCCGGATGAGGCATGATTTATTCCGGCGACATCACTGATAAAACAAACGCAAAGATAAAATATAGGATTCAACACAATCCATAAAAAGTTCAAATAATAATTTGGTGGCTTATACTTTGAGTATTGTCTTAGATTGTTTAAAATTGCAAACGCTAAAGAATTCGGGGATAGATCAATATGAAGGAAAAAATCAGAATCGCTTCCGGCCAGGGTTTCTGGGGAGACCGGGTTGATGCACCTGTCGACCAGGTTCGAAAGGGTCCCATTGATTATCTGGTGATGGATTACCTGGCTGAAGTGACCATGTCCATAATGCAGAAACAGAAAATGCGCGATCTCAACCAGGGATATGCCAGGGATATTATCCCGTTGATGAAGCAGATTCTTCCCGATCTGATGGAAAAAAATGTCAAGGTTATTACCAATGCCGGGGGAGTTAATCCCTTTGCCTGCCGGAATGCCCTGTTCGAAATAGCGGAAAAAATGGGAATAAAGGGATTAAAAATTGGGGTGGTATATGGAGATAATATTATAGAGAAAATCGATGAATTCCTGGAAACAGGGACCCTGCTTAAACACATGGAAAGTGGTGAAAAATTATCCGAGGTGCGGGATCGACTTTATAGTGCCAATGTTTACTTCGGCGCCGGGCCGGTTGTGGAAGCGCTTCAGCAGGGAGCCCAGATTATTATCACCGGCCGGGTGACTGATACCGGCTTAACCCTGGCATCGATGATTCATGAATTTGGCTGGAAATTCGATGAATATGATAAACTGGCCGCTGGAATAATTGCCGGCCATATTATTGAATGCGGTGCGCAGGTAACCGGAGGGAATTTTTTGGCCGGCTGGAAAGAAGTATCGGATATGGCCCGCATCGGTTTCCCGATTATAGAAGCCTTTCCCGATGGCAATTTTTGTGTGACCAAACATAAAAATACCGGCGGACTGGTGGATTTAAGAACGGTGAAGGAGCAATTGCTTTACGAACTTGGTGATCCCACGGATTATATTACCCCGGATGTCGTGGCGGATTTTACTTCTATTCGGTTGAGCCAGGAGGGTAAAAATAAAGTGCGGGTGTCTTCGGTGAAGGGGAAACCGGCGACGGATTGTTACAAAGTATCCATTTCCTATTCGGATGGCTGGACCTGCATCGGCCGATTGACCTATGCCTGGCCGGAAGCGCTTGAGAAAGCACAAAAGGCAGATGAGGTTATACGCCAGCGCGTTCAGGATCTGAGTCTGGAGTTCGAGGAAATATTTACCGAGTACCTGGGGATCAACGGTTGTCATGGACCACTTTCCCATCCGGTGAAGGATCCCAATGAAGTGATTTTAGAGATCGGTGTTCGGGGATCAAACTATAAGCATCTGGAACAGTTCAGCCGGGAGATGATCCCGCTGGTGTTGTGCGGACCGCCCACGGTTACCGGCTTCGCTTCCGGTCGTCCGCGTCCCAAGGAGGTGGTCGCCTTTTGGCCGGCCCTCATGCGAAAAGATCTGGTGACACCTCAGGTGGATGTGAAAAGTATATAGAAAGTTTATCAAAACTGATGAGAAAAAAGAGCAGGATTAGATATGAAAATTAAATTATTGGAACTGGCTCATGCCCGGTCCGGGGATAAGGGCGATACCGCTAATGTGGGAATTATTGCCTATAAACCGGAGTATTATCCATTTCTGAAAGAAGTATTGACCCCGGAGCGAGTTAAAAAACATTTTGAGGGCATTTGTTACGGAAAAGTGGAGCGCTTTGAACTCCCCAATCTGGATGCCCTCAATTTTCTGCTGCATCAGGCGCTGGGCGGGGGGGGAACTCAAACGCTCCGGCATGATGCCCAGGGGAAAACGTTTTCTACTGCATTATTGAGAATGGATGTAGATGTCCCGGAAGATCTGGCCCGGAAATGGGGGTTTCATAAATCCTGATTTTTTTGGTATTAAAAATCCATCACACCAGGCCGCAGAGCCACAGAGAATAAAAAGAGTTAACATTTTAAAATTAAATAATTCAAATCATAATAGTTAACCTTTGTGCCTTAGTGTCTTTGTGATAAGAGTATTAACTACACTTGTCAAATTAAATATATCGATCACCCCTAACCTCCCCAATCATAATATTCAGCTTGGCCGCCGGATATTTCATTTTTATCTTTTCTGCAAGACAATTTGCGATTTGGAAAAGATATGGTCAACAAATTCAGATTTCCCTGGTATGGATATCTTGGGCTGTTCATTCTTATTCTGGCAGAAGCAGGTCTATTTCTGGAGTTATGGTTCTTCCAAATATTCATGACCCCGGTCTGCTGGACCGGTCTCATTCTGTTTTTGGATGCGCTCAATTTCCGTTTGGCGGGTAATTCACTTATCATCTCCCGCCGGAAAGAATTCTGGTGGATGCTGCCCTGGTCCATTGCTCTGTGGTACTTTTTCGAATTCTACAACCTGTTTATCCACAATTGGCATTACGTGGGCTTGCCCGAAACCAAATGGATCAGATATTTCGGTTATTTCTGGTCCTTTGCCACCATTTGGCCCGGGGTCTATGAAATATATGAACTCGTCAAAAATCTGAAGATATTTTCTTCTTTTCAGATCAAACCGGCAAAGATATCCGGCAGAATCCTCGGATTAAGTTTTGTTATCGGGCTCTTATTCATGATCAGCCCCTTTCTGGTCGATCAGAAAGTTGCCGCTTATTTGGCTGCCCCGGTCTGGATTGGTATGGTTTTGCTTCTGGATCCGTTGAATTATTCCTGGGGACGGGAATCTTTTTGGCGGGATTGGCAGCAGGGCAGTGCCGGCCGGCTCTTGCAACTTTTCCTCACCGGTATTGTGGCCGGTTTTCTGTGGGAATTCTGGAATTTCTGGGCCACTGCCAAATGGATTTACACCGTACCCATACTGGGTGATATCAAAATATTTGAAATGCCGGTGATCGGATATTTCGGATTTCCGGCATTTGCGGTTGAAGTATTCGTAATGTGGGAAACGGTCCGGTTTGTGATGCGGTTCAAATAAGAAGCCTCTCCGGAAGTCCGGAGAGGCTTCTGCTATATCCTAAAAATTTCAGGTCTAATTATTTGGAGTTGGTTCTTCCGGAGGTGGGGGGACGTCTTCCACGGTTATGTTTACTGTTCTCTGTGCACTGGCACCGCCCGGATCTTTTACCACAAAGGTAACCTGATATGATCCCTGCTGATCGTCCCGCGGTACCCAGCTGAATTTCCCGGTTGAACCGCTAAAGCTGGCGCCGGCTGGCAGACCATTGGCGGTCACACTTAGTTTGCCCTGGTCCTCCGCATCCGGATCGCTGGTTTTCACCTCAAACGAAACCTCATCACCTTCTTTCACGCTCTTATTGCCGATATCGTCCATTTCCGGAGGCTGATTGGTATTCTTCACATTGATCTTAACATCGGTCTGAGCTGTGGCATCGGATCCGTCCTTTACGATATAAGTGACCAGGTAATCACCGGCCTGATCATAGCGTGGCGTCCAGGTTAAGGTGCGGGTGCCCCCATTAAAATTCGCTCCGGAGGGCAGTCCTTCCACCTGGTAAGATAACTTACCGGCATCTTCCTGATCCGGGTCGTTGGCCGAGGGTAAAACGGTGGTAAAAGTTTCGCCTTCACTAATGGTAAAGCTTTCCACTGCCGGAAGCACCGGTGCCCGGTTTACATTCTTGACCGTGAAATTAAAGGTGGTCTGCGCCGTAGCTCCTGCCACATCAGTAACCACATAAGTCAAGGTGTAATTTCCGGCCTGCTCATAAGTTGGTTTCCAGGAAAGGGTTCTGGTTGCCGCATCAAAAGTTGCTCCAGCCGGCAGATTCTGTAGCGTATAAGTCAGGTTCCCCGCATCTTCCTGATCCGGATCGCTGCCTTCCGGTAGAACTGTACTGAATACATCATCTTCGGCAGTTTCCATATCAGGTATATCCGGCGCCACTGGCGGACGATTCACATTTTCAATCTGAATGGAAGCCATCCCTTCGGCAGTTGCCCCAAAGCTGTCTGTCACAATATAATTAATGTTGTAAGAACCGCTCTGGTCAAAAGTGGGTAGCCATTTTATTTCACCGGTGCTGGAATTGAGCTCGGCTCCGTCCGGGAGTCCGGTGGCAGTAACCGTTAGTTTACCCCGGTCTTCCTTATCCGGATCAGTGTACAACAGCCGAACCACCAGTGTTGCGTTTTCCTTTCCGGTTACCGGGGGTAGGGCTTCAATGACCGGCGCACGGTTCACATTGGTAACTGTGATCCGGATATTCTGATCGGCAGTCGTTCCTGCAGAATCGATCACCTGGGCTGCCAGGTCATATTCTCCACTCTGGTCGTAGTCCGGCGTCCAGGTGAATTCCCCGGAGACACCGTTGATCAGTGCACCTGCCGGCAGATTGGATATCCGGTAGCGAAGTTTTCCGTTATCTTCCCGGTCCGGATCGCTTCCTTTGAGGGTAAAGGATATCAACTGGTTATCCGCCGAAGTAATCGGACTCACTGGTTCCAGTTGGGGTGGCCGATTCACATGATTCACCCTTATGGTTATAGGTACCTCAGCAGTCAATCCCTGAGGATCGGCGACTGTGAAAGTCACATTGGGATAAATCCCGGATTGTTCGTAAGTGGGCGTCCAGCTGAAAGTCCGGGTGTCCGGATCGAAAGTGGCACCTGTGGGCAAATTACTGGCGGTGTATTTCAGCAAACCCGCGTCCTCTTTATCCGGATCGCTTCCGGTGATGGTGAAGGTAAGCAGCTTGTTTTCGTCCACAGTCTGGTTGGCAATAGGCTCGAGCACCGGTGGCCGGTTCACATGATTCACCGTAATGGTCGTTTTCTGACTGTTGTCTAATTTTCCATCACTCACGGTAAATATTACATCATAGGCCCCGGACTGATCATAAGTTGGTGTCCAGGAGAAAAATCCGCTGGTCGGGTTAAGCTGTGCTCCTTCCGGCAAATCCGTGGCCGAATAAACCAGCTTCCCGGCGTCCTCTTTATCCGGATCGGAACTGACCAGCTGATAGGTAACAGCGGTATTTTCATCGGTCGTCAGCGGCGGAACCGCCTCAAGTACCGGCGTCCGGTTCACATGATTCACCGCAATGGACATAGTTTTCTGGTCGCTTAATCCCTGGGGATCTTTAACCATAAAAACGATACCCGGATAAACCCCGGATTGTTCAAAAGTGGGAGTCCAGGAGAAAATCAGCGAATCCGGATTGAAGGTGGCGCCAACCGGGAGGTTCTGGGCGGAATAAACTAATTTTCCGGCATCCTCCTTATCCGGGTCGGAACCGGAAATAGAGAATTTTAGCAGTTTGTTCTCGTCCACCACCTGATCCGGGACATCAGCCAGTACCGGCGGTCGGTTCACGTGGTTCACCTGGATCTGGAAAAAGGCAGTATCGGACAGCGCTCCGGCTTTCATCACTGCGCCAATATTCGGGTATAAACCGGACTGATCGTATGATGGCATCCAGCTAAAGGTTCGGCTGGCCGGATCGAATGTGGCCCCGGCCGGGAGATTGAACATAGAAAATTGGATCTTTGACTGATCTTCCTTATCCGGCTCTTCACCGCTGAGTTGTATTGAAAGCGGCTGGTTTTCATCTACTGTTTTATCTGAAACCGAAGCAATAACCGGCGGCCGGTCCACATGCAGTACGGTAATGGTCACCGCCTCGCGGTCGCTCCCGCCGGATCCGTCATCCAGCACAAAATCGACGATGTACTTTCCCGACTGGTCAAAAGTGGGCTTCCAGGTAAATGTCCGGGTGGCCGGGTTAAACGCGGCACCCTCAGGCATGTTCTCGGCCCGGTAGGTCAGTTTGCCCTGATCTTCCTTATCCGGGTCGCTTCCCTCCGGCACCACAATGGTAAGGGTAGAATCCTCCGGGATCTCTGCATTAGCGATAGCAGGCAATTCCGGCATCCGGTTTACATGATTTACGGTAATATCGATGGTTTTCGAATCGCTCAGCTTACTGCCGGTTTTTTCGATAACGGTAAAGGTTATATCACGATAAACCCCGGATTGATCAAAAGTAGGCTTCCAGGTCAGCAATCCGGTAGCTGTATTAAATTCAGCGCCCTGGGGCAAATTTTTCGCTTCATAATAAATCTGGTCACCATCGGCATCACTGCCCATCAACTGCAAGGCATAAGTGCTGTCTTCATCGATAATCTGATCGGCAATCGGCTGCAAAACCGGCTTGTTATTGTGACGCAAAATTTCGGTTTTGGTATCGGTCGAAATAAAAACGTACACATCTTCCTTGTAGGAAGCATAGGTTTCGCTGTCCGATATATACTGGGCTTCCAGGGTTGGATTAGCCGGATCTTTGACACCTACAATCAGCAATCCCAGTTCCCGGTTGGAGAGATAAGCATAGTTTCCGCTTTTATAGACAAAACGCGAAAATCCGGGTGTGGTATACCGACCGACCTCTTTGGGGAGCCGGGGAGAGGAGATATCCAGGATAAGCAGCCCACCCGGTCCGTCTGCCAAATAAGCCAGCGACCCTTCGATCTGCAGCTGTAGGGCCTGGTATCCGGTTTTATACTGGGTCAGTTTTACCAGATTGGTGGGATTGGTAGCATCGTAAATAATCAGACCTCCCTGTTTGGCGGCTACATAAAGCAGGTTATCCTTGAACAGAATACTCCACACCCAGTTATCCGGTATTTCCAAAGAAAGGGTGCGTACATCGTTCAGATCGGAAATATCCATCACACAGAAACCCTCGCTGCCCATGGCCACATACATATAGGGATAATTGATGTTTACCCAATACGCATCCCCCGGGGTCTTTATCCGGGCGATCTCCGCCGGACGGCTGGGATTGCTAATATCGAAGACGATGACCCCCTCGGTTTTGTTGGCAGCGTACAGCCTGTTGTCGTGCAGTGCCACATGATAGACCATATCGTTGGTTCGCAGCATGCTCAGTCTCCTTGGCGCTTCGATAGTGCTCACATCGAAAATCTGGACACCGGTCCAGAAATTGACCGCAAACAGCAGCCCATCCCGGTAGGTAACAAAGCGCTCGCCGTCTTTCACCGGAATGTCCCCGGTGACCACGTTAGGCGGCGCCATGGTGGTAATAAGTTCGGCGGTTGCCCGCTGGCCGTATAACATTCCGGCGGTTGGAATGAAAACGAGGTATAATAGAATCAGCATTAAAGTGGTTACAGAAGATTTCATAGGGGGTCCCCTAAATTTTTTCTCAAATTAAACAGGAAAATGATTCATCAATATATCAAAACCCACCGAAAAAATCAAGAAAGTCCAAACCTTTCTGTTTTGCATCCGGTGATAAGTCTAAGCTGAATTTCAGTGAACTCCTTTAGAGATAAGCTGGCCGGGTTTTGATCAAAAGGTCCGGGACAGGTAACCGAAAAATACCTCTTTAATAATTTGATGACTGGAAATTCTTCACCCATCAGCACCCTGCCTGTAAAAAGACCTTTCCTTTGCTACAAATTGATAAACATTATCGGTTGCCGCAACCGAATAATTAGGGAAAATGTGATTTGGATCTGTTTTCAATCTTCCCGAAGGTTTGAAACCTTCGGGAAGATATTACCGGTTATCATAAAGTTATTTCAGCAGCATCATCTTGCGCGATTGGGTGTATTTACCCGCTTCTATCCGATATACATAGATTCCGGATGCCACAGCATTTCCGGAATCATCCCGGCCATCCCACTGAACTTGATGGAAGCCGGCCGGATATTGAGATGATATTAGCGTTTTGATACGGCGACCGGTTACGTCGTATATCGTTAGAATAACTTTGGATTCTTTCGGTAAATCAAAGGATAGGTTTGTGGTTGGATTAAAGGGATTAGGAAAGTTCGGATAAAATGCAAAGGACCGGGGTATTTCACCTAAATCGGCTGTACCGGTTTGTGAACTTAACAGCTTTTCCGAAGGGATAGAATCATTTTCCAGATGGTAGATATTGATTACGTTACTTTTAAATTCTTTTAAGGCGTTATTGCGAATATTTCCCAAACCTACACCAAGATAAACTGGGCGATTCCGGGGGATATAAGTATTAAGATTTATGACCCTGGAGGAATAGGAATACATTTGACCTTCTACAAAATTCAGACTATCCAAAACACTTATCAGATTGTTTGTGGCTGCATCATACAAAGCTATTTTCACATTCAAACTACTTCTCGTTAGAAATCGACCGGCATTCTCAATCCAGCCGTTTAAGTTATAGCTTATACCCTCTGCTTGTCTGGGAATAATAACCTGGGCTGATTGAAGAAAATTCAGGGCACTGGTTGAAGCAAGCAGGTGAGGAAGCTGGCTGCCGTTTCCTGAAAAGGGAACCATAACCGACGTAATGTTATCTAACAGTTTTATATCACCAATTTCGAAAAAGATGAAAAGCAGAGAATCATTCAAAAAATGAAACCCGCGGTAATGTTTCGGTTCCCATCTGGTGGTTAAAGCAGGGATTGTGATATCTTCGCCGGATTCTTCAAGATTTAATATAGAAGTGGAGAGTAAATAGGGTGCAGACGTTTCTGAAGTGCTGACGTATGGAATATTGTTTTTAGGTGCAATTTTAGAAGAATTGGGAAAAGTGGTGTTGTTTAACAGGAAGACTGGATTCTTCCCCCAGTTACCGTTTATATTTTGTAAAGCATAAATATTATTCTGGTTATTCTGCCAGAAAATAGTAGTTCCGTTTTTTTCCTCCGGGTCAGTGCCATAATTAAAATGACCGGTTACATTTACACTTTTAATTCCCTGTCTATTATAATAGGTGAAAACGTCTGACCATTCTCCGTTTATTGTATTTACTTCCTGGTGGACAAGATAAGTACCAGCATACGAACTATAGCCGGCCTGCCAGCCGAAATGGATATTGTGAGCGCCATCGGCCGCGGCCTGCGGTTTCCCGCTGCTGGCAAAATAAAGATTACGGATGGTTTCCCAGCTCCAGCTTGATCCGTTCCAAAAAAGAAGAACTGTGCGAATATAATAATAGTAGCTGAAAGCTACGTAAACGCCATCACCCAGGTGAAACTCCATACCACTGCCAATTGTCGGGTTAGATGCATTCCCGTAACCACCACTTCCGGGGACTTGGCCGTAATCAATATAGTCGCCTTGATAATCGGTTTTGGCATAATTAATTACCCTTTCCGGGTAATCCCGCCAAACGAATAACCACATTTGAGCATCTGGAGCCCCGTAATTAGTCGGCCCTAAAGAAGCTACGACCGCTGTGGCAGGAAAATTAAATGCGGCATTTTGAACAGGAATATCTTTCCGAGATCGTTTCCACTGCCCGCTGTGATACATTTTAAAAACTAACCAGATGAAATCATAGCTGGTATCATGTTGTTCCCAGACAACTGCCAGGTCTCCCGGTTCGTTGATGGCAATACTGGGATAATAATTATTGCCTTCACCTTCGCTTAATCGGATTTCAGGTTCCCACTGTGATCCATCATTATAGGAAACGGTAAAATAAATTCCTCCGTTGTCTTCATAAACCATATAGGCATTATGAGAACCGGGAGAACCTCGAACCATCTTCCGCTGGTTGTTCTCTGCCGTAGCATTGGACTCGTCGGATACTAGGTGGCCTTTGTATTTTGCGATAATATTAATATTATCAGGTGGAAAAAATAGCCTTGGATTTGAAGTAGACCCATCGCCCCATTTTAATAAATTATACTGTATAGCCTTATCATTGACCTCTATCGACTGGGAAGGCGCTTCCAAAATTATTGAGTCACTTTCTAAAACATATTGCAGATGAGGAACATTTAGTGAATCACCATTAACCAGAATATACCCGCCGCTGCCCCCGTTCAGATACTCATTATCCAAATTGACTTCAAAACGCCTGCGTGTTTTCCATTCATAACTGGCATTTTGATTTATAGTAATATAAAGCGGATTAGAGGCATACTGATTATTGCCCGGTTCTTCAAGCCAGTAGTGAAAAACCCGGAAATAATTCCCATACTGCTGGTTTACCGCCATCAGCCCCGGCTGGTCCCCATGAAACATATACAGGGTATCCGGAACATTATGCTGAACAGTGTCACCATAAAAAATCAACTTATAAAATCCACCGCTAAACTCGTTGTTCACAATGACTTCAAACGGAACGGAAGGATTATAGTAAAAAACTTCCAGATAACCATCGGAAGTACCAAGCTGCGCATGTTTGCCAGAAACTGTTTCGGATGAAGTATAAAAACCGATTCCAAACCAGTCTTTAGTTAATGAATTTTTTAGGTTTTGGCAAAAAGAGGATCCACTTGAAAAAGTTGTATCAAAGTGTCCGTTATGTTCAGGAAGATCCAAAGTACCTAAAGTGGTTCCAGAACTGCAATCATTATAAATATCAATCAAATTGCCAGGGTATATATAGTCAAGATCCTTTAAATTAATAGTCATGGATTCACTTAAATAATAGGAAATATCCAGTTGAAATTTTGCCGAATCGATGGTCACATTATCGGAAATTCCCTGCACATCCCAGTACTGGGCGCTGCGATAGCGCTGTTCGGTTGTATCGTCAATACTCATATTTCCGACATAAGAAAATCCGGTTGCAATGTAAGTATAAATTGAATTCACGTATTCCTTGTATATCCCGGTAAAATTGAGATAGGACAGGGTATCAGACCTGGAAGAAAGATCGATTTCCTTAAAATACCCATCCGGCGTTTCCAGGTGTATAGGACGCAGGCTGATTACAGTTTTATACTGTCCGTTTCCAGAGTAGAATGTTTTTGAATATGCGGTGCGCTTGCTGATGATCTCCCTGTATTGACCGGCGTAAGAAACATTAGAAAAAATGAACGATAATAAACAGGTAATAATAAACATCAATTTTTGCGTTTTCATGATAATCTCCTGAAGATTTGAGTTTGCTTTAGTTTTTTAGTAGATTTGCTGTGCAAACAAAAGGGCGGTTTTTACCTTCGAGGTAAAAATAAGGTTACTAACACACGCGTTTTGTTTGCATCAATTGCCGGAATAATGTGCCAGCATTATTCCGGCTTGTTTAATAGAACCCTCATGGTGCATCACTTCCTTTCCTTCGTTTGCCTCTTAAAATAACCGAGTAATTATCTGACTGCCCGATGATAAACACATAATCCCCGTGCATCCAGACGCCTTTATTATTTATAAATTGATCTTTGAATTGATAGTATTGATGCCACTCTAAACCGTTATAGTGAAAGATATAACCAAATAAGCCAACCGCAAATATATCGTTCAGGTTATTACCGTGAATTGATATAAGGCCAATATTTTCATTTAGGATAGAATTCCATAACTTGCCCTGAAAAAGATAAAGTCCATGTCCGGCGCTATATAAGGTTCCGTTCTGGCCCCAAAGGTCTGAAGAACCGAATTTAAATGGTTCCAAAGCAATAGTCCTTTTCGCCGAATCGACAGTTTGCCAGCCTTCATTATCGTATTTAAAGAAATAGTAATAGCTTGTATCAACCGGCATTTGTTTATCCTTTTCATTGCCAACAGCATATACAGTTTCAGAATTGAAACCGGAAATAGAAACGATGCCAGCCTGTGAATTCGTATATTGTTTCTCCCATGCACTTCCATCATAATTCAAAACAACTCCGCTGTCACATCCCACGAAAAGATTATTGCTGGAAGTTCCCCAAACCGAAAGACAAACCGGAGCATCGACATTTCTTATCAGTTCCCATTCGGATCCGTTGTAATATACAATAAAATTTTTGCGTGTTGTAATCGGTACACCATGCACCTCCTCTCCTACCGCCCATATATCGGTCTCTGAAAATCCGTAAATTTCGCTTAATGATGAGGGATGACCAGGAAACCTGATATCAATAGGCGACCAGTTCATACCATCCCAGTGATAGGCTTGGTATAAGAGAACATCACTATGACCGACTACATAAACGTTGTTCTCGTCGGTTCCCCAGATATCTGTCATTATGGTTTGCCAGGCACCAGGCGCCTCCAAAGTGTCAATTTCCCACTCATATTCGTGGCTGGTATAATATTTCGATAAAGGTTCCAAGGGCGTCTTGCTCTTCTCACAACCGAATAATAAAATGAAAATTAGAATCAGAAAAATAATGTTAATAAATCGTCTCATTGAACATCCTTTATAAATCACTTACCAAAAATCACTGCTTTTAATTATTAAGTGGGTAAGCCTGGTATGTGCGGCAAACACATTCCAGGATTTTTTATGATAGGACTGATAAAACACAAGCATAGGCATCACCTCCTTTCCATAAGTTTGGTTTGCAATAATACGAACCCGCAAGGGATGACACCTCTAACCGTCATGTTATTATTGCATGATCGCGGCGCCGGGCAGTGCAGTGCCCGGTGCTGTTTTATCAGGGGATTGGAAATAATAAAAAGGGACTGTGAAAATGTTGACAGTATTGTGTCATGCTGAATTCTGATATTCTTGCTATTTATCATTTTTCCAGTCCCCTTAGCGCCATAATTTGATAATCCGTGGACAATTTTCATCTCGACCTACCCCTACGATCAAATCCTCTTTTACATCACAGTTATACCACCACCGAGGACTCCAGGGAACATAAGCAGGTCCTACTTTTTGCCAAGTGGAACCGTTGAAATGGATAAGTGTTTCACTCTGGCCGAAGATAAAGATATCGTTGGAAGCACTCCCCCTCACGGCATGTAAATAGCCCCGGTAATAATTACCGGGATTACCGTTTACATAATTTTCCGGTAAGGATCGCACGTAATCCCATTTCCCCCGTTTATATTGATACATCAAGTTTCCTACGGTATAAAGTGTCCGGTGCTCATCAACCCATATCCCGTCTGTGAGACCGTATAGTTGGGTTTTAAAGAGTTGAGAAGGATCGAATCCGTTTCCTTCCACAAATCCTTCGATCATCTTTTGCCAGGCAATGCCGTCATATTTCAAAACCACCCCCAGCGCCTGGCCATAGTTAAGCCCCACTGTGTAAATCTCGGTTTGGGAAATTCCCCAAATATCCAATAAACCCAAATCCGTCCAACTCTCCAGCTTCTGCCAACTGCTGTCGTTGTAGTAGGCTATCAATCCATTTCCACTTACAACATACAAATCATTCCTTGACGTACCCCACATTTTGTTTGCAGAACTATTTAATTGGGTAATTAAGGAACAATCATTGATAAAATTTCTACCATCATAATGCGTGATACTTCCATCAGTGTGAGCAAATAATACATCATTAAATGAAAAAGCAAAAATTGCATTAATAGGAGGATAATCTACGCCGCCGCAAGCATTTGTTTTTATCCGCTTTAGCTCCCACTGCTCCCCATCCCAATGCACTGCATTATAGGGCAGCCAGGGTTGGGCACTGTCGGCGTAAATTTCTCCCACGCACCAAACATCGTTTTCATTTATAATCGCAACATCTCTCAGCACGCCGCTGCTACCATAGAGGCTGGGAAATTCAATAAGCTCCCACTGAAAGTCATGGCTTGTGGTATCCATGGTGGTAATCTGCAGCGGCTGGCTATAAGCAATTGGATTCCCATCTTTTATTAATTGGCCTTTATAGGTATAGCTGTGAGCCGGAAATAAAAGGCTATCTGTAATTTTAGTGTCAGACTGCAGCAAGTTCCCATCACTGATCAAGGAGTCATCCCGGAATAATTGGTATTGGGTATTGACTTCTGTGTTTTTAGTTTGTAAGAGAAGTTCCGCTTCAGTGACGCCCACATATTCTGCTGTTAAGGTCACCTGTGGATTATTCACTGGAGCTGTGCTTTTTTCGCAGGAAAGAAAAGAGATAAGAAATAAGAAAAAAGAGATCCCGACACAAAATTGAATTTTCCGGATTCTAATCGGCTTGCCCCTATGGGGGGTGAAAATCCTCTGGCTTTTCAAAGGGAAAAGGAAAAGGAGAAAAGAAAAATTGCGAGAACAGAAAAGATATGGAAAAGAGAATGGAATAGATGCGGGTTTAGACAGTCGCTGAAATCTATTGAAAAGAACAAACATACTTACCTCCCGGAGGGCTCTCCTGCCCCCCCCTCTTTGTTCTTGTATTCACTTTTAAGATACAAAACCGGAATATTTTTGTCAAGAAAAATATGGGGCATTAACACTTTTTTTCTCCTGTCTAAAATTTTAGTTAATGTAGTTGGAGCAAAATCAAAAATACCGAACTTTTCTTTTCATTATAAATTTTCTATATTTAGCAGCATTAAGGATGTCAACCGGAGTTGTTCATGCTGGCAGAAATAATCTCTATCGGAAACGAGTTGCTCAACGGCAATACCGTCAATAGCAACGCCACTTATATCAGCAAAAAGCTCCATGAGAATGGCATCATCACCGGTTATATCCAGATGGTGGGGGATGTGACAGTTGCCATCCGGCAAGCCCTGGATCTGGCCCTCACCAGGGCGGATGTTATCCTGCTCACCGGCGGACTGGGCCCCACCCCGGATGACATCACCCGGAATGTGGTGGCAGATTATTTCGGCTGTAAACTGATTTTCGATGAACAAATCTATGACAATCTTAAAAAGCGATTTGCCCGGCGGGGAATACCCATGCCGGAAGTCAACCGGAATCAGGCCATGGTGCCGGAGGGAGTCGAATTAATACCCAATCGCAACGGCTCTGCCCTGGGGATGATCTTCCGGAGGGAAGAAAAATTTGTCTTCGTTATGCCCGGTGTGCCCATGGAAATGAAAGGAATGATTGATGATACGGTGATTCCCAGATTGCGGGAAATCTGCCCGGAATGCCGGGTACAGGTGGATTTTATCCGGACCACCGGTCTGGCCGAATCGGTGATTTATCAAAAAATAGAAAATGGACTATCCCAATTTACCTCCTTCGAGATTGCCTTCTTGCCCAAATTTGCCGGGGTCGATCTGCGGGTGGTGCGAAAGGATGAAGATATCCCGAACCGGAAGAAATTTGAAAAATTCCTGAAATTGTTAGATGATCAAATTGGCGATGCCATTTATGCCCGGGAAGATATCGAACTGGAGGAAGTCCTGGGTAAACTTCTGCGAGAGCGAAAATTGACCATATCGATGGCGGAAAGTCTTACCGGGGGACTGGTGCAGCACAAACTGACCCAGATTCCCGGCAGCTCCCATTATTTTATGGGTGGGGTAGTTTCTTACAGTAATCAGGCAAAAATGGAATTGTTAGGGGTGAAAGAATCTTCCCTGAAAAAATATGGCGCGGTGAGTGAGCAGGTGGCACAGGAAATGGCGGAGGGTGTACGAAAGCGTTTTGGAACGGACATCAGCATTTCCACCACCGGCATCGCCGGACCAACCGGGGCTACGGCCAGCAAACCGGTTGGATTGGTTTATCTCGCCCTGTCAGCCAAAGATAAGCTGATCGCTCAAAAACGGTTGTTTATTCAGGATAGAAACAGTGTGAAACAAAGATCGGCCCAGGCTGCCCTGGAACTTGCCCGCCGGTATCTGCTGCGATTACCTATTAAATAATGGATTAGAATGGAAACCATCCGCACATTTATTGCCGTACCCTTGAATCCGGAAATCCGGGCTGAGGCAGGGAAACTTGCCCGGAAGCTGCAACCGCTTTCCAGGGGGATTAAGTGGGTTAAGCCGCAATCCATGCACCTCACCCTGAAATTTCTGGGAAATATCACCAAAGAGGAAGTGCAGAAAGTTTTTACTGCGATGGATCGTTTGTTTGCCTCCCCGCCTAAACCACTGACCCTGCACACAGCGGATCTGGGAGCATTTCCCAACCTGAAAAGAGCGCGTGTTTTATGGATCGGACTTCAGGGGGATGGTTTACCGGCGCTGCTGGATTTACAACGAGCAGTAGAGGAAAACCTGGCGTCAGAAGGATTTCTCAAAGAACAACGGAAATTTTCACCCCATCTGACCCTGGCCCGGGTAAAATATGGGAATAACCTGGAAACGGTGATGAAAGAATTTTCGGAATATCAATTCCCGCAGATTTTATTGAAGGTGGAACAACTGGATATCATGCGCAGCGATCTGAAACCGACCGGCGCGGAATACAGTGTACAAAAATCATATTCCTTTCTGAAATAATTGATCGCTGATATATAGCATAAATCAGAATAACCTGGTTTGATGAATTTTTCTGGCTAAGAATTAAAATTTTTTTTATATATTTCTTTACGAAAAAAATTTTGTTTTGATATTTCATTCCGCTGTAAAAGGAGTAATTTGGTTCAATTAAAGCGGGATAGGAATTTCAGTATTCAGGAAACCGCGGCTGGTTTCCTTGATTTCAATAACTTTAAAGAGTCGAGAAAATATCAAGAAAAATAAAATGAAAAGGGGAGAAAATGGCAAATCAATCTGATGAAAAACAAAAAGCCCTGGGTCTGGCCATGTCACAGATCGAGCGCCAGTTTGGCAAAGGCTCGATCATGCGTCTGGGCGACCGGGTAAAAATTAATGTGGATATCATCCCTACCGGTTCCATTTCCCTGGATTATGCCCTGGGGATCTGGGGTGTTCCGCGGGGCCGGAT
>CAYVKM010000063.1:0-22518 GCA_964452045.1 uncultured Calditrichaceae bacterium | reverse complement strand
ACCATAAACCGGAAAAGGAAATGATAAAGTAAATGTACAGATCTGCGGAATTAAGTATCACTTTAGCCAGCGGTTTGGTAAAAAATGAAAGAAAAAATATCACCACCAAGCCGGCCCCTCCGATGGTGATGATAGAGGTGCTTAATACCTCATTCCGATTTTGTTCATCGTCATAATCAAAATAAAAACGGTACATTGCGGAGGATATGGCCGTTGCCAGGAGAATGGAGACAACCTGGGTGCTTAATGCAACCAGCTCCTTAACACCATAATCAGTGGGCGTGAGGTAACGGGTATAAATTGGCAGGAGCAGAAAGGCAGCCAGATTGTTCAGCATATTGCCAAAGCCATAGACAATAGAATGCTTGGCGAGAAGTTTTGATTCATCCTTGATATCTATAGACATAGACTTACTTTCAACAAAATTTCTTACTCTAAAATTTGTATGGGCAAAATCTTGAACTACGACTTTTGCATTCTTAAATTTTTACTAATTTATCAATATGGATATGAGGAGCTATCTTAAATTACAAATAAAAGGTGTGGATTATTACCTTATGTTCTTTTTTCAATTTTTCTTTGTATTTCAAAATAAATTGTCCTGCCGGTAATCATAAACCAAATAAAAGACAATAGTGTATATCTCATTCTGGGACTGAAAAGATTTTTGAACCAGGCCGAAAGTTTTTTTAATACATTTCTCTTACTTTTAAAAATCGATTTTAAAATTAAAAGGTTTTGAATCATTTTGTTGCGGGTAATGAAATACCACTTTTTATTAAGGTTTTTAGGCTGTTTAAAAACTACAGAAATATCATTTATAAATCTTATGCTATCCTCATCTTTCCTGATTTTCAGAACATATTTCCTGTCCATCTCAAAGGGAATAACGATCACATTTTGGATACTCTTTCCCGAAATATCAATTTCTACCAAATAACTGGAGTTAGTATGTCCGGCAAAATTTTGATCCCAGATAAAATTTCCAAGACTATAAATAATCAATTTATTCCGATATATCTCCAATCCCTGCGGGTAATGAGGATGATGACCGATAATCAGGTCCGCACCGGCATCAATAAATGAATGACACCTGGCCACATCAATAGGGGCAGGATAAAAAACATATTCCCATCCGAAGTGTAATGATAACACCAACCAATCAACCTGGTTACGCAAAGTTTTAATCCGATCAATAACTAATTTTTTTTCTATCTGAGGTGTAATAACCCCATTATCATCATAGAATGAATCTTCTTTTTCCCTGAACCCGATAAAACCAAATTTTAATCCTTTAATCGTTAGAATTAAAGGTTCTAAAGCTTCATTTATAGATAATCCCGCTCCAAAATGGTTTATTTTATGAGTCTTTAATATATTCAGCGTATCAATAAAAGCATCAGGTCCATAATCGAACATATGATTATTGGCTAGTGAAACGACATTTATATTTGCAGTACTCACGATTTCGAATGATTTTGGATTCAACCTGAAAACCGGGATACGATCTAAGGGTTTACCTCTTTCCGAAAAGGGGGCTTCAAGATTAGCAAAAACAATATCACCCCGATTCAGGATTGGTCGAACTTCTTTTAGGATTTGGTCAGGACCATTTTCAATGACAATCTTTTCCAGTTTCCGTACCGGTCCGGTATCTCCACAGCAGATCATTTTAATTCTCTCAGTGCTGTCAGTATTTTGTTCTACTGAGGCTTTAAAATGTATTAACCGACCATCCTCATCAAATACTCTCAGATCAGGCATCAATAAACTCCCGGAACATCATTTCAACTGTTAGTATTGATTGGAATAAATCTGAATAATCTCTGCCGGATAATTGTTGTTTAACCAGCAAATCAATGCTACGCTTATCAAAAAAACCACGTTCAGTTGTTTTTCTATCTTGCAGAACTTCCAATATAGTATTACGAAAATTTTTATCACGCCTGAACATTCTATTAAATGAATTTGCATCATTTCGAAGATCTATAATTCCATGAGTTGCTCTCTGTAAATAATACTGATACCTATTTAAAATAGAATTATGATTATTGGCTCTTTTATTCTCATCTTCACTCAGAGGTTGCCCCGTACGTATCCAGGATATGGCACCAATTTCCGGAAACCAGGAATTAATAATTTCCCTATAAAATTTGGTATTGGACCTGTAGATATATGGAATCCTGAAAGCAAAATCGACCAGACTATAATCCACACCGGGAAAAACAATTTTGGTAAAATGCTCAAATATCCTGCTGGAATAAAAAATGGATCGCCGACCCCTATTTATGGTATAAAAACGAATTGATAATTCAGTTGGAAAATTATAATTTAATTTTTGATGGGCTTCTTCAATCCTTTTTAATCTGTTGCTATTGACCATTTGGGCAAAATCCGCTGTAAATATAAGGTTGGTAAGATTTTCACCCAAAAATCTAAATCTTCTGGAAAAATCATTTACATCAATATTCTTTTTATCCACTTTTTGTGGATAAAAAGCAAATCCCGATTTGAACAAGGTATCCATATAATACCCATTCATGAGACTAATTCCGGGATACATCTCCATTATATCCTCAAAATAGTCAGTAAAATCATAAAAACCCCAGTGTCCATCAGAAAACCAGATGTCCCTTTTAATCTGATTAATTATATCCTTTTTTTTCGGTTCTAAAAAAATAATACCGCTTTTTAAATTATCCGCTATTTGCTGAACAATCGATTTTTCAACTTTATTTGAAAAAAAATGAAATAGATAAAAATTTTCCCTGGATATATGCTTTGATGTAATGGCAGAAAGTAATCTGGAATCTAATCCGCCCGTGATTAGTACACCTAATTTATCAGAATCAGTTGTTAATGGTACTACGGCATTCTCAATTTTATCTTTTGCCGATTCTAATAATTTGTTATTCTCTGATTTCAAAAAATCAGGTCCTGATGGGAATTCCCAATATTGTTTAATTCTTAAATCATTTTTTATACTGTAAATAGCAGCTATAGGTAATAAATAGACATTTTTAAAGGGAGTGTCCTGGTTATAAACCGTATGATAATTATGAATGTCGCATATACCTGCTAAGTTTACCTCTGGTTTATTATTTAAAATTTTAAGGATTGGCTTGATACTTGATCCAAAAATAAACCTCTCCTTATCCAGATAATAAAAAATGTAACCATATCCATATCTATCTGTACCAATATGAATGTAATCCCTTTTTTTATCATAGATAACGAAAGAGAAGATACCCCGTAATTTTTTTACAAAATCTAATTCATACTTTAGATAAGCATGAGCAATAATGTCGGCAAGATTGTTTTCCGATGAATTAATCTCTGTTTTATACTGGTTAGAATTTGTCAAATAACCATGTAAAATTACAATAATATCAGGGTGTTTGTTAGAATAATGCACCCGGTTAACATTATTACAAATATTATACCCGGCAGCAAAGTCAAATTTATTACTGAATTTCCCGGTCCTGTTCAACTCCCCAAATCTGAATGCTTTAAGCATCATTTCAATATTGTTATCGAGTAGTTTGGAAGGTACTTTGTTGAAATATTTTAAACCAGCAATTCCGGACATTTAAACTATTCTTATATTTTACTTAAAAAGGTTTTCATAATTAAAGATTTAGATAAATGGAAGAAAGTTTTTTTCTGGATTCTTTCCAACTGAAATCAGTTAAAACAGTTATCCTGGCTTGTTTACGGATCTGCTGAAAAGAATTGAAATTTTTGATGATTGTTGTTATCGCCATTCGTAAATCATGCTCATCTTGATGTTTAAAGACCAGACCATTTTTTTCATGCTGGATGACCTCGGTCATCCCACCGACATCGCTTACCAGGACAAGCTTTTCCATGGCCATGGCTTCAAGCAGTTTCATGGGTAAAAGTGTTTCGGTTGCCAGATTGGAGGGGCGCGGAATAACAAAAACATCTGACGCCTGATAATATAATGGTATTTTTTGATAGTCGACCAAACCCAGATAAACCAGAAAGTCATTATTCTCCGAAAACTTTTTTACCAAAGCAGACGAAGGACCACGCCCTACAATCAGAATTTTAATTTTTTTCTTCAGATTATCCGGAAGTTTGGAGAGAGAATCGAGAAAAAATTTGATACCATTATTATGGTCAAGAAATCCAAAATAAGAAAATATGGTTTTATCACCTGCTTTTAATTCAGTCTTTAATTTATTTACCTCAGAATTAGAAATTCCGGGTTTAAAGAAATCCACATCCACACCATTGTAAACCACAGCCAGTCTTTCACCGGGAATATTTAATTCTTTCTCCAGCCGGGATTTCATGCTGTTGGTCTGCACCACAACCCTGGTTGCTTTCCGAATAATTTCACTTTCGCCGCGGGTAAGCCACCAATTTCCTAATTGATTGTAAAGTCTTTTGATCGGATTCCGGGACAAGGGCAATGAATCACGCATAAGACCATGGCATTCATAGATTAACGGAATATTTTTATGGGAGCTATACCGGGAGGCTGCCAGAGCAAATTCCATTGGATTATGCCCATAAACCAGGTCAAAATGTCCTGCTTCAGCAAAGGTTCCCAGTTCTGCTGCATTTCGGTACCAATTTTTCAATCGCACAGTGTATTCAAAAAAAAACCGGTTATCTTTGGCCGGATGAGTTAACCTGATCCTTCTGATATTTACATTATCGTAATGATCTTTCTGTTTGAGATCAGTTATATCGGCAGGAACATAGGGACTACCGATATGTGGTACAACCATGGTATGTTGATTACCATCGTTTCGGAATAGATTCATCAACCTAGTGGTGGTGCCACCAAAAACCGGAATATAAGTATGGGTAAAATGCAGAATATTCAATTTGTATCATTTAGATTAAATGAATGTCCTGATAGGGATCACCATCAATAAAGATCCGACACCAGATCTCAAAGACTACCAGTATCCAGATAAATCCAGATAAATTTCTTTTACCTGGTGTGTGATCCTCCAATAAGTTTTTGACTGTATCATTATTGAAAATATTTCTGGAAATTGCCCGACTCCCTAACAGAATTTCCCGAACATTTTCTTTAAGTTCACCGGCAAACCACTCGGAAAGCGGTACTGGGAAACCCATTTTCGGTCGGTGAATAACTTCGTGAGGGAGTATATCTTCCAAAGCCTTTTTTAGAATATATTTACCCTGACCATTATTTATTTTAAATCTGTCTCCAATTGTAAAAGCAAATTCAACCATTTCATGGTCCAGAAACGGTACCCTCAATTCAACCGCATTTGCCATGGTGGCACGATCGGCCTTGATAAGCAGATCGTCCGGTAACCAGTATAATAAATCAATAATTAATTTACGATCCAAATATTCCAGACCAGAATAAGTTTTTAGACTATTCTCAATAAAAAAATAGGAGTCTTTATTTTTAATATTTCCCCAAAGTTCATCATTAAATAAATTCTTCTTTTGTTCAGTTGAAAAATAATTCCCCATAGAAATAATTTTGTCAAGTTCTATCGGATTTTTTATAAAGTTGAACTTTTCCAGGTAGCGGGGAAATACATTCTCAAAAACCCGGTTCGCAAAATTTCCCCTGGTTATTTCCGGGAGACGACGCAATATTTTTTTTCGGCGGTGCCTGTTGTAATCGTAGTTATAAAGCCGGGCATAACCAGCAAATATTTCATCACTCCCCTCTCCCGATAAAGCTACTGTAATATATTTCTTGGCTAGTTTGGCAATGAAATATAATGGAATCACCGCAGAATCTGCTACCGGCTCGTCCAGGTACCAAACCAGTTTCGGGATTGCCTGAATAAATTCCTTGGCACTGACCAACATGGTATGATGATCCGAATGAAATATTCCGGCGACTTTGTTGGCAAACTCAAACTCCTGATATTTTTCATCAAAATCGAATCCTACAGAAAAGGTTTTAACCGGTTCTGACATCAATCGGGACATGATGGCCAACATCGCACTCGAATCAATTCCCCCACTTAAAAAAAGACCAAGCGGGACATCACTTACTAACCTTCGCTCCACTGCCCTGGTCAATTTTTCCAGCAATGTTTTTTTTATCGTATCTTCCGATTGATCAGATTTTGCAAAATCCCTCACTTTCCAATAGCGTTCAACTTTAATTTCCCCCTGATTGTATATCAGGAAATGACCGGGTGGAAGTTTATAAATTCCATCAAATGGTGTTCCCGGAGCAGGTGTAAACCGGTAAGTCAAATAATGATTTACATTTTCATAGGAAATTTTCGGTTTTACTAAACCCGATTCCAGTATGGTTTTTATCTCCGAAGCGAAGGTAAAGTTACCATTAGAGAATGAATAATATAATGGTTTTATTCCCAAACGATCCCGGACCAGAAAGGCAGTTTGTTTGCGTTTATCCCAAATACAAAAAGCAAACATTCCGATCAATTGATCGACACAATGGTATCCCAGGTCCTCATATAAATGTAAAATGACTTCAGTGTCTGTGTAGGTGGAAAAATGATGTCCTTTCTCGACTAAACCGGGCCTTATTTCGCGATAATTATACACCTCACCGTTAAAAATAATTACCTTAGTTTGGTCTTCATTAAAAATAGGCTGATGACCCGTATGTAAATCAATAATACTCAAGCGTCTGAAAGCTAAAGAAATATCCTCATCAAAATAATATCCACCATCATCCGGTCCACGGTGATGCATGGTCTCCCCCATTTTTTCCATTTTTTGTTTTATACCTGGGGTCCTGCTTTCAGGGCCAATAATTCCGGCAATACCACACATTATTTTATCAGTTTAATTTGGATTCAATAATAAAGGTAAATTGATTTTTTCCATTATATGTGCTTTTGTATCGGAGAACAGGTGCAGGTATTTTTACCCCATATTCCCTGGATATCCAGCCATCTTCAATAAACAACTCATGTTCATTCTCACAATCGGCATGAATAATTACCGAATGATCTGCTCCGATAACCTCAACGCTATTCTTAACCTTAATTACATCATTTTCCAGAAAAAAATTTTTTATACCTGGATGCTCGGGTAGTGGAATTGAACCTTGGTTATTGATTCTTTTTACAGGTAAACTATTAAGATGAAAAAAAATACTGATATCTATTTTTTCCTTTGTTTCAGGCATATCACTTAGAACATCCTGTATCCACCAGGTTGAACATATTTTATCAAAGAGAATCTTTCTCCGGACTTTCAATCCAGGGATAAAGCGACTATATCCGTAGTGTTCACCAATAAACAGGTCGTAATTTTTATTAACCTGCCAATCCAGCACTGTGGGTTTTGCAAATTCCTCCACCCTCCAGGGTTTACTTGGATCAATTTCGTTTTGTTCATAATTGTTGAGTTGAAGTACGTTATGAAATGAGGTAGATCTGAACAACTGTCTTTCATTCAAATTTGTGGTATATGCATAAGACCCCGGATCAACGATAAATGCTGTTTCTTTATAAAAGAGATCAATGCTGAAAATATCATTGTGTTTATGATTTCCCTTTCCTTTCATGCCAACAGGATTGGCAGAAATAACCATAAAGGAATTATTTCCCCTCATGAAATAAAAACCGCTCTCTCGAAACCCTTTGGAGAGCTCAACACTATCAGTTGGTTCTGTAGATTTTTGATAAGCATAATCTTCCTGAATCTTTAACAACATCAATGGCCAGAACGATTCTTCCGCAGCCAAATCATATCCATTTTTAACTTGATATTTTTGAAAGAAAAAGCTACCAATTGAAATCAGATAACGATGATCATCTTTTTTCCAGGAGTTAAAGCGGGAAAATATATGTACCCGCCCATCTCCGTTGTCACCAATCTGGGGGACACTTCCATCTGGCCTGGTGTAGGCGCGGACAAACTCAAACATTTTCTCAAGACGGACTAAAAAATAGTCCGGAACTTCTATATCATTCAGTCTGAATAAGATATAGGCAAACATAAAGTGCTCAAGAGCAAACTTATGATAGCAGGCAACGGAAGATTCATAGTCTACCCCTTCTACATCTACCTGATAAGTTATCTCAGAGAAAAATTCTTTGGTGCTGAAATCAATCCACTCTTGGCCTTTTGAGGTTGTCCTAAAAATTAATCCAAGGTACAAGAGTCCTAAAAGATTGGAGAGATAATGGGTACCCGTGGTTTTTATATTTCCCATATAATTCATGTCGAGGTGTTTTTCCAGATGTAAACCATGAAGGAATAAAACGGTACTTATCTTCGTCCAGATTTCCGAAGAAATTGCATTATCCCCTCCCATGAAACATAAGGTAATTATCCAATTTACGGCACGAAGGGCAACATCCTGGGAGGAAATCCAGTTAGGGCCATAACCATAGGGATTTTTCCTGCACCAGTCTAATATCTGTCCAATAAATTTATTTACATATTTCGCATCTCCGGTCATCCAGTAAGCCTGACCCAATATCGGGCCCCATTGAAACCGGGACATTTCCCAGACCCGCATAATATCAGAATTGTTATTAAAAAAAATCGGGACCTGCCCTGACTTATACATTGGCCACTTCTGTCCCGTTGCAATGTCCACATTCCACTTTAATTGAGGATGGACTTTTTTGATACCGGATCCAAGAATATTTAACTTTTGTGCTGCAATTTCATCTGCCTCAGAAATGATATGTTGTTGAAACTTTTCAGAAAATTGTGCAATGTATTCGGACAGAAAGAGATCCTTTTCGGACCAGCTGATAAAATAGGAAGATTGAAGATTTAAAACTACAGACTTAGCCACATCTGTTTTCCGGGGACCAATTTCTTTAAACAAAGAATACTGAATTTTCCCCGGAAAAGGGGGTAAAATGACTGAGTGAATTACCTGAGATCTAAGTGTGATCCTCCTTTTTAGAGCCGAAAGGATTCTGAACGGATGAAATTTGTATAAGTTATTCAACAGAGGTGATTGTCTTATAATTACCTGTTTTGTGATAATTCTTGAATCTCACAAAGAATGAACAGGTGTATTTACAGATAGAGTATATTGATTTACTTGCTAAAATATTGGCTAAAATTGTGACCAGAAATTTGTGAAACGGTATAAAACTTGATTTTATTTTTTTTGGATTTTTTGGCGACCCATTCCAGATATTGTTCAAGCTGGGATAAATCCCCCATTGCTTTGGGGTGACCGATCCCGACCATGTATACATCTTTTTTCCTTCGGCTCGCCTTACGAATAGCATGTTTGGTACACCAGATCATGCTATTAGCACTATTTTCCAGATAAAAATTCATGTTTAATCTTTTGAATCTTTTTGGGGATGGTTTTGTTTTTTGTTTCTTCTGAGATCCGGCCACTTCTGTGCTCCCATGACAACCTGCAGGACGGCTTTTCCGCCATGTCCAATAGTTGCTACCCTGGAAAAGTTTATTTAGAATCCGCTTGGGGAAATCAGACCACAGATAAAATTTTGCACCATAAATAGGTATGGAAACAATCGGATTTTTATCCGTCTGTTGGTTGTATGACTCACCTAACAGGACGGGATCCTGCCGATCGAAAACATCAGTAAAATCCACTGCCCCGGGCCAATCGTCTATCTTAAAATCGTATGACCCGGAAAAGTCAAAAATAAAACCATTCTGTCTCATTGCTTTGAATAAATTCTGTTCGGGACGGGAGCATAATCCACCCGCTCTGAATGTACTGCACTGATAATCATTTTTTTCTTCCTGAATAATATCTTCCAAAGTTTTCTTACCATCTGCTAGAATTTCATTTACACTTAACAAATCGGTTCCATTTTTACCCAGAGGCAGATCGGAAATCCGCCAATAATCATAATTCACTGAAAAAATATTTTCTGAATAATGGGACCCCATCATCTGCGGATGGGCATGTAGTTGAACATCATGTCCGGCTTTAACGATGGCTTTTAACTGGTCTTTAATGAGCTCGGTAGGTGAATAATCCAGATGTTTAAAGGCCCCCTTATTCTCATTTTCCTCCACAGCCCAGACAAGACAAACATCAACAAAAAAAGTTGCTGATAGAGAATATTTAGCTAATAGATTTTTTATTTCATAAGTTGGGGTAACCAAACAATTTTTAACATCACCACTTCCGTTTCCAAAAATTTCGTAATCAAAAGTAAATAGAGTATTAATATTTCCCATAAACGTCCCAAAAAATTAAATCCCACTAATTTTTAGCAGCCGGAGCTGAAATAACCTCTTTTGAATCTATCTTATGCAACCACTCCAATATATCTGTCTTTATTCTCTTCTGAGATTCATCTTCAGCGAAAATGTGGTTTGCACCCTCTAATTCAATGAAGCTACAATATTTTTTCCAGAATTGTGTCTCCCGGTAGCGGGGCATAAAATATTTTTTTAATTCCCAAGTGGAATTATCAAACTCAGGGTAATAAAATAAAATAGGTCTGTTTGATTTCATAAACTTTTCAAAAGAAACAAATATGGATTTATTTAGATTTATTTTCGATTCTGGAATATCAGTTAATGAGTCCTGAGAATTATAAAACCCGGAAAATTTATGGTATAAATAAAAAAATAAAGATTTTAAAATAACTTTGTACTCACTTTTACCAGTAATAAAATTTATTATAGAACGTGTGTTCAGTAATTTTTCTTTATACGATTCGACACTTTTTTGGGAATGATAGGGATTGACCTGTTCCTGCTCGATTTTTGCTGAGAGGGCAAGAGGTGCAGCAACATTTATCACCCCATGGACTCTTTTCTCTCTGGCCGCCGCATGTATCGCATTTAACGCCCCACCACAAAACCCCATGTATAAATATTTTTCATTTTTAAAACGATCCATCATGAATTCCAATGCTGATATAGCATCGTTTGCCCACAAACCCTGCTCAATCTGAGTCATAATACCGGTGACTTCGCCTTCCTCAATTTCGCCATCACTATCACCAATGCCAAAATTATCAAACCGGAGCACGTTATACCCCTGTAAAGCAAAGTGACGAGCAAGTTTTAGCTGAAGCCGGTGCCACCCAACCATATCATTTAGACCAGTATTCAAAAAAACAAGGGAAACTTTTTGATATTTATTAGTAGATCCCGGATGAAGAATACCACGCAGGGTATTCCCCTTTTCGTTCATAAATTCAACACACAATTCTTCCATTGCTAAAATACCTTTGGCATGATATTAATTATTAAAAATTTCGCTCATAATTTTGGAGAAAATTATGGGTGGTCTCTGGGTATAATACTTCCATGAAGTTAAAACAACTTCTTTTTTAACAAAATCGACCCGTGCTTTTTGAAATTCCTGACTAAACTTAACAATTTCTTCCGATCGTTTTTTACTATTTTCAGAAGATAGTATAACAACATCCCCCATGAAATTCTTGTTAGCAGAGATGGGGCTATTCTTTTCAAAGGAAGTCCACATTTCCTTTCCGATTAGAAATCCATCCACATTAATCAGCTGGCCATCTTGAATTTCTTTAATTAACACATCCCTGTTTTTTATAATTTTTTTATGTCTGGTCATCTGAGCAGTCAAATTGGCGCGTAATGCATCTTCCAAATAACTAACAGGATTGAGGATCGGATCAATTAAAATAGCCTTGTTCGCATTTAATTTATCTAAAAGAGGAACCAAAGCGCTCGCACCCAATCGATAACCGACAAAGTGATAATTTTGAATATTATATTTTTCAAGCGTATGTTTATGAAGAGATTCAAGATCTTCTATGATATTCTCAAAACTGAGCTGGTGGCTTTCTCCCTGGCTATTTCCGTCTCCATAATAATCGCAGGTAAAAACATATGAATTTTTCTTTTCTAGCTCCCGCCCCAAACTGGTAAATATCCGGTGTGTTCTAATCCTCTCCCCCCAGATTGGCGTACATATAATAACACCCATTCCGATACCCTTCCCATTCTGGGGTAGATATTCGACACAATAAATTGATTTATCGTGATGTTTCAGAAAAAAATGTCGGTCCATAAGGCGAGCAATTATTTCTTCAGGGAATGCTACTTCAAATAGTTATCGATGGCCTGCAATACACTATCTTTATTCTGCTGGGCCGGATTTGATTTATATGTTTCAATTTTTCTTTCAACGTTTGTCCGGAGAGTTTTTTTTGATTGAGATAGATTGAAAATATGCACATCAACATTGATATCATAATAAATGGGATGCTCTGTCCCGCCACTTTCATATTGCATCCAGATCCATTCCAGGGGTCCGCCATAGTTGAACCAGGTTTGATAGTGTATTTGGTTCCTGGTACCGGTTCGCTCAGCATTATAATAATTGTCCGGAAAAGTCCAGGTATTTCCATTATCGACGGACATTCCTAAACGGGAACGCGATTGATCTCCACAACTCCCCGTTGTTACACCCGTTCCATTACTACTTCGAAAAGCAACATAAATAGTCCCATCGTCTCCCAGTGCTGGAGAAGGATCAGCATATCCGCAATTGGGATCTATCACTGTCCACCCGCCCCAGGTATTACCCTGATTAACTGAATGATTATATATCAATCCTACTCTTCCTGACACTTGACTCTGCGCAAAAACAAAAATTTCATTTGCTCCTATTGTTAAAATTGCCGGATTACTGGTCGGATTTTGATCGCTAAGAAGAACTCTGGTCCAGGTTTCACCCTGATCAAACGATTTTGCAAACATCATGTGCGTAGACAAAACGTTATCGTAAGTACAGAAAAGTACGTTTTCAGAATTTACTTCCAGATGAGGGTAATACCATGGTCCCCCACCGGCATTGATTAGAAAGGGACCATCCCAGCTCACTCCTTCATCTGAGGATCGAAGTAGGTACAACTGATCGGTCGCTCCCCAGTGCGCCGCAACGAATAATGTACTATTAGAATCAACAATTGCATTTACTGCTCTGTAAGACCCGGATGCGCTTTGTGATACTGCTGGGTCTGAATAAATCACAATCGGATTTGGTGGATTTTCATTATATCTAAATTTTACCATATATATATTTTCACCACTTTGATAGAAATGATAAACATACTCATTTGCTCCGGTAATCAGACAACTTGAAAAAGTTGGACTTGAATCAATTAAATTCCAGTTAATCCCATTATCTGAGGAACGATATGTTTTTTCTCCATTCCACTCAGGGGCGAGAGCAATTGTAACATTATTTATTCTTACAATTCGTCTACCACCACTGTTATAATGAGGATTTACTCCACCAGGATTTGCACTTGAATTTATTGGCGAAGGAATATGATCATTCCACCCAGCAAACGATAATTCTGAAAAAATTATGCAAACAATGCACACAAGTAAAAGATAATTAGAATAGCTCTTTAAAAAATCCATGATTGACTATCCTACTTTTTAAGAAAAGATTCAACAATTATTTTTTCCAGGTTTAGTGATTGCTCTAAAGGCATTTCCAGATTATAATCATCTTTATATATAAAAGATGTTTTTTCTTTATATTTGTAATGGTGCCAAACTGGAGAGAATTCTGTAATTAAAAAATTATTTCCATTCGGGATCAGATCGATATTCAGCCAGGAGGCTTTGAGGCCTTTTGCCAATTTTTCAGAAAGATCGAGCACCTTACCAGGAATCTCACTCCACACACCTACTCCACCACCATCAATATTAACTTTCCACATATCTTTATTTGCTTTTTCCCGCCAATGTCCTTCAATTACTTTATAATTCCCAACAACAGTTTTGATATCTCTCTCGTGCGGTATGTATTTTTGTGCCAATAACGGCGGTGTCAAAAAGGGATATCTCATTCTTTTTGCTTTGATCAGATGATAAAAAAACAACCTGTTAAAACATTTCTTTAGAAAAAACCTGAATGCAGCAAAATTAAAAAAATCAAAATTTGATATTTTATAATATTCAAATAGTTGTTTCCGGTTTTCAACTTTAAAGACTGTGTCTCCACCTGCACCAAATCTGTTTTTTAATACCAGAGGAAAACCTAATTCCCTTTCAACCATAGCCAGGGAGGATTCACCGAAAAGGGGATAGGTTAGCGGAGTCGGGTAATTCCCGGATTTTAAATATAAGTATTGACGGTATTTATCATTATAAAAATAAACCAGACCTGGATCAGGAAAAATCCTGATTGCCGGAAATTTCGAATGAATGTGCATTAAATTATCATGTACGGCATAAAGAGAAAAGGGGGAATTTGAACTAAACTGAAAAGTCGGGTAATAGATAATAAAATCAATATCACTATAGTCAAATTCAATCCAGCTTTTATCTTTGAAATCTAGGATTACTGTATCTACATTATATTGATCAAGCACTGTTTTAAAGGCATCAAACCTTTCTATAGATTTAAACAACACAGCTTTTGGTAAATTTTTTCCCAATTTTCAATCTTTTTTTCTTTTATCTTACCGGTTGCCAGGTAATTACCTGTTTGTCATTCAGAAAATCAATGATACCCAGCATTGCAGCATAGTTTACCAGAGCAAAATAATAAGGAATTGAAAAGAGTTTAACCCGAAGTTGTAATTTTTCTAATACCATTCCTATTAATGCCCCCATAAAAAAAATAAAATATCCAAATAAAATCACTTTATAAAATAAAATCTGACTCAAAAAAAGTACCGAAATAAAATTCAACACCACCAGGGGACCAACAAACCAGCGTACAACTTTATGAAAGTAAATTTGCAAACTTAATGCCGGATATTTGAAAATATTTAAAAGTTCAGCATGTGTTTTCAGACCGATCAAACCTCTTAAGGTGATGCGTCTACGGGTCCTGATCTCATGATCACCAGCAATTGTTGGGACTTCATCAACATAAGCTTCCTTTTCCAAAACAACCTTTTTACCATTCGCGATAACCAGTAAGGGAGAAATAAAATCGCTGATAATATTCTTCCCCAATTTAATATAATCATTCCGTCTGATGGCATATAAAGGACCATCAACTCCAATTAAGTGACCTAGTTTTGATTCAATTTCTCGAAGCTTCGCTTCGTATTTCCAGTATAATCCCTGGCTTTCTGTGGTAATATTGAGATCGGTATTGACAAATCTCATACTTCCAGCGACACAACCAACCTTTACGTCGGCAAAATTTTTTACCATATCTTTTATTGCATTAGCTGAAATAAAGCTCGCTGCATCTGTAAAAAAAAGAATCTCTCCGGTTGAATGATCAACACAATAATTCTGTACTGCAGTTTTTCCCTCATTATCCTTTAATTCAAAAACTTTCACACGTGGATCTTTAAAAGATTTGGCAAATTCCACTGTTCTATCTGTTGAACCATCAGAACCAATAATAATTTCAATTTTTTCGCCGGGATAGTCCTGATCGAAGGTGTTTTTAATTTTCTCTTTTATCGAATTTTCCTCATTAAATGCACTAATAATAATAGAGACTACAGGATAGTGTTCCTTAGCAGAAATTTTGAAAGGTGTCATTCTGGATATCAGCCAAACTACTGAAGGATATATAAGATAAGTGGACAAACATAAAAAAAATGAAATCCAGAATAATGTTTTTAATATCAATATTGTCATTAATTTTAAATTTAATCGGATAGGGATTGGGTTGTGTGAAGGTTGGCCTAGAATTGATTTATATCATAAAAAAGAAAACAAATATCGGTATATTTTTACCATTATTTTAAATACAAAACTTTCCTGCTTATTTGTTCATTTTCATATCTAATATTTAAGAAATAAAAACCAGCCGGGAGTGAACTTGCATCCCACTTAACTTTTTGAATGCCCTTCTCCAGAACACCGGTTGAGATATCATCAACTTTTTGACCCGTTATATTATAAATTGTTATTTCCGGGCGGAAAGATACGGGTAGGAAAACCTCAATCTGTGTAACACTGTTAAAGGGATTTGGATAGATACCAATAAGAGAAAATTTATCAATATTAGATAACACAATATCAATTTTCTTATTTCCAATAAGATTCCTGCTACCATTACTATCTGTTTGATATAGACGATAAAGGTAGCTTCCTTCATTCTCAACAAAATCCCTAAAATGATACTCCTGCAATTGGGTAGAATTACCCTGCCCCACTAATTCTGGATTGTATTGGTAACTTGCAATTTCCTTATAGGATAAATCTAAACTTGATTTGCGCTCAATAATGAATCCCAGATTATCCATTTCGGATGCAATTTCCCAATTTAGATTTACCATAAATCCATCCTGATAGACCGTAAACGATACCAACTCAACCGGAAGACTTTGATCTGTAGATGACTCTGCCATGGAATACTGGCCAATGCTCATCTTCACTAATAGAATAAAGCCAAAAAATATTAAAAAGATTATACTGGGCAAATTCTTCATCAATTTCCTCCAAAATAACCTAACCGGAATCCGGATGGTGTATAACGAATTCTTAACAGTCCAAAATATCTGTATGCTGATGCAACATGGTAAATGTCACTGAACCAGCGGCCGGTCTTTTTAATAACATAACTTTCGGAAGTATTATAATTTAATGGTCCGTAACTAGGATCATATGTGGTACTGCCAATATAACTACCATGTCCTCCTCCAGTGGAAGTCCATTCCCATACATTACCGGTTAACTCATAGATCTGATAAAGTTGCCCTCCATCAGTGGCATCTACCGTAGCTTCGTAATCAGTAACATCCGTAGGATGATGAATTACATTGTCAAAATTGCATAGATCGGTGGTTGGGTATGTATTTCCCCACGAAAAAATTGATTGGCCATTTTCGCTGCTGACTTTATAATAATGTTCCTCTTCCAATAAAGAAAGACCACACCAGGCAGAGAAATCATAACAATTATACCAGGTTAAATGGGTAATTGGATATCGTGCACGGTGGATACCATTCCCATCTCCATCATAGATACCCCATTGGGCGTCCATACCCACAGTCCCGTTTATTGTATATAGACCATAATAAGAATCCAATGAAAACAGCATATTACGAATAGTATTATTTGTCTCATCTTGTTGTCCATGATAACTTGTCTGAGTGAAATAGTCATGGACAGAGTCTGGAGCCAAATAGTTGTCATGCCTGTTCGCACCTGCATTTAAAAAATCCTTATACATCTCAGCAGTAACTGGGTATTTCATGACATAATAGTCATCACCACATTTAGTTGTTGTTCCAGTCAGGGAATTTGTTGTCCAACCAGCATCCTGCCGAAAGTCAATATTTCCCCCGGCAATAAAAGCCATTTCAATGGCATACACTCTAATCCGAACAGACTGGGCGGAAGAAAGCCCGGTTCCGGATCCAATACCACCCGTTCCTCCCCAATGCCAATTGATACTTTTTGTCCCGGCAGAAATAACAATGCCCACATCACCGGCTAGATTCGCATTAACACTAGCTGCCCGCACGTCAGTATTGGTATCGCTGGCATCATTTGAGGCATCCGGATCATCAGTATCTTTCCAACCGGAAAAATCAGTTTCATTTGCTAAACGAAATTTTACAAAAATCCAGATAGGTTGACTGGAAGAAATCGCCGGATTGGTCCTTTGCAGATCATAATTAATGGTTGCAAATTCGCCGTTAATGTTACTAATAAATACATTCGTAACTTGTACATTCCTTGAAAACAGAACCTCAAATGAAAAGAGCATCAAAATCATGATTTTACTAATACTCATTTACCATATCCCTCCATAAAACGGAATAATATTCGCATTGTATTGAAATTAAATGTCCTGATATTAAAATACCCAATACTAAAAAACATTTTATCTTCCCATTATTCTCTTTGAGATCTTTTGATGAAAAAACATCACATTTGGGGTCCCATTCCACCTTTGATATTAATCACATTTTGCATTAATAGTTCACATTCAAATAAAAATTAAGCATTATTTATATAATATAATAACTTTTATGAAGAGATTATACAGGTAGGATTAATCTTTACTGCTGATGCGTGATAATTGATTATCCTGTTTTTGATTTCAGGTATTTGTCAATATTATTAAAGCTATCAAGATTTTCTGGCAACAGTTCTTCATCGGCAACCTTAATATTAAAATTTTCCTCTAAAAACATAACCAGTTCAAGTACACCCGTTGAGTCAATGATACCATTTTCTAAAAAGGAATCATCATCACTGAAGTCACCATCTATCTCGACCATAAAATTATTTTTAAAAAAATCCTTTAATTGTTCTTTAATCTCCATTCTCACCTCTGCTATTAATAATGGTAATAAGAATATGCATCATATTTTTTTTCAACCATATCCTGGTGGGCATTTATTACAACGCCCACTAAATCCGCTTGAGCGGATGGAAATTCCTTTATCTTTTCTCTGATTTTAGCAAGATTTGTTTTCTTGTATCTAACAACAAAAATTATGTTATGCACAAAATTATTTAAAACCAGCGCATCTGGAATAAATTCAATTGGTGGTGTGTCAAATATTATGGCGCCAAAATCTCTTTTTAAAATCTCAAATAGTTCTCTCATTCTAGTGCCTCCTAATAATTCGGAAGGATTTGGCACCGGAATTCCATTTGATATTAAAGACAAATTTGGAATATGAGTCTGCTGAATCATCTTGGATATCTCCGATATCTGCATCGGAGAATTTCCAACCAGTATATCCGTTAAACCCGGTTTCTTATTACATGAAAATGAATTATGCAGCACACCTCTTCTTAGATCACAATCCAGTAAAACAGTAGGTATTTTTTGTTGGGCAAAGGTAATGGCAACATTTGAAGCTACCAGGGATTTACCTTCATTCGGGTTTAAACTTGCAACTAAAAACGCTATATTCTCGCTCTTAATATTCATCATCGCTTTTGTTCTTAATACTCTGAAAGATTCTCCGGCCAGATGCGGTGCATAGGAAGAAGTGATAAGTTTCGAATCAACTCGTCTCTCAGGATTCAATTCGTCAGGGATTTCTTTTTCGTCATTAATGACAGGAATGGAAGCCAATACCGGTAGATCCAATTTAGCCGAAACTTCTTTCGCATCTTTCACGGTTTTATCCATAAAATCAAGTAAAACAAACAAACCAATTCCAAAAATAAGACCTAGGAAAGGCCCAAAAAGCAATCTCTTTAAACTACCACTTAATCCGGTTTGCTCAACCGAAGGCACATCTGCTTCTTCAATCAAAAATGCATCTGGCATAATAGCAGCATCCGATACTTTAGCTTCATTATAGCGAACCAATATATTTGAATAAATACTTTCTTTTACCGTTCTATCCCTTTGTAATTCTGCTAAACGTAATTCTCCTCTGGGTAACCGTTTGAGATCTCTTTGATTTGTACTGATCTGGGTTTGTAAATTTTCTTTTCTATTTTTTAACTGTTCCATAAAGGATGATGCACGGCTGTCTATCTCTCTTTGTAAGTCCAGTATATTATTCTCAACCTCAACAACTTGTGGATGTTGGGGTGAATAATTATCATTTAATAAACGCGCCTTCTCATCATTTAAATCCCGGAATTTTTCTGCCAAAACATGAATTCCGGACAGATTCTGTGCTTCCAATAGAGATAATATTTCTGAGTAAACCAGATTTCGGTCCTGCGAAGTACCTTTATTCTTTTGCTCTATTAATGAAGATAATCGTGTTAGACTACTTTCGAGAGCATTTTGCTCGGCTTGCTGAGCTGATAAATTGGTTACGATATTTGCTCCACCATCAGTAAGTAAGAGATAGGGATTCTGTTCCCGAAATCTTCTTAATTCTGCTTCCGACTTATCCAGTTCTATCCGGGCTGCCTGAAGCTGGTCTTCAAATGATTTTAGCATAGATGTGGTAGTATATTTTTTGTAGTCTAATAGTTGATCTACAAAATAATTAGCAATTGTATTAGTTACCATCGCAGCAAGTTTAGGACTTGTGCTCTTATATCCTAAAGTCAAAATAGTTCGTGATCTATCCAAACGCATTTCTAATTTATCTCTTAATGCATTAATAATTATCGATTTTTCAATGTAATTAAAGTCTACTTGGGGTAATGATTTAAGATATTGTACATTAAATTTAACATTTAAACCATTGATGGTTAGATTAAAGACTGAATCGCTGGGTAAATCAAATGTGTTAATTTGCAAATTTTTTATTTTATCATTATCATTTGTATAATAGACTTCAATTTTATTACCGGCATTCACTAATTTATAACTTCCGTATTTAGCATTTGCACCGTACTGGATTTTCCGAAATAATTTAAATCGGCTAACACCTGGGGTTTTAACCCTAATATCCAGATCAAGGGAATCAACCACTTTTTCCAAAAAAGATCTTGTTTGGAGCAGAGCAACTTTTGCCTCGGTTTGTGTTTCTGCAAAATCAGTTACGGCATCTACCCGTCTTGTATTTCGCGGGTCATCAAATTTAATAATTGCATTAGCAGTATATACTGCTGAGGTTTTCAGAAACATAGAGTAAAAAACAATCCAGGCTGCTGAAATAAGAATAAAAATCAATAAAATCCAGAATTTTTTCTGCCAGATAATTTTTGAATATTTTTTTAAAAGATCGACAGGATCAGTTTGTTGCGTAGGTTTTGAAGTGTTCATTGAATAATTCCATTATAATAGTTAATTAACGTAGCCTTAACTGAGTTGTCAGATAAACGGTATAAATTGAGATTCCCAGGGTAGCAACTGGTAAAACATATCTAACGACATTATCCCAAAAATTTCTTTGAGATGGGCTGGGAGTCCAAATTTGATCACCTGAACGAAAACCTATTTGGGAAAGAGACTTTCCAGATTGATAGTAAGAAATTAAATTGGATCCAATTGTTTTATTATCCCGAGTCCACCTCATCTTTTTCAAACCATCTTCACTGAGTGTTCCTCCGGCACGATGGATTAAATCCCACAAGGTCTGGTCGGGATCCACGTAATAAAGATTTGGCCTGATAAATCCACCTAATAGACTTGCCCGGATAAGTGGCCTTACTTGAACAACGGGGGTTCTTAAATATTGAGTGAAATTATCATTTATAAAGGCGATAAATTCCTGTTCGGTCATATTAACAATTTTAGTTTTTCCGACGATTGGTAGAAAGATATAACCATCTCCATCAATGGGAAATACATTGTGCAAGAATGAAGATGTGTCCGGATACACAGATATCTGTACTGCATCGCCAGCCTTGAAAGTCTGTCGATTGAATGACACCGAGGAACGCTGCTGGGGTGGTTCCCCAGGATTAGGGCTCTCAGCATAAACCGTTTGTCGAATCGGTTGGAGTGTAGTGAAAATCATCAGAAAACCCATTAAAAGAGTTAATTGATTTTTAAGTATAAGTCGAATTCCTATCATAAAAACCTTTTATTTTTAATTTAACACCACTTTTTAGTGATGTGCAAATACTGAATAAGGAAAAAGAAGATGAAATTTAAAAGTAAAAAGGTAAAAGGAAAAATTAATCAAAATCAGTATCGCGTGGATTTTAAAGTGAGGTTGGAAATTTCATCGGGATAAAAACTTCCTGTTTTTTCTTTAATCATTAATCTTTCTTCTTTAATCTTTTCTTTTCCTGTTCCCTTAAAACGGTTTTCATAATTTTGCCGGATTCGTTTTTAGGTAATTCAGTAACGATTTCCACAAATTTAGGAACTTTAAACGGTGGTAATCGCTTTTTGCAATGCCCACTTACATCATCTGCATTTAATCCATTACCGGGTGCACCTATCACGAAAGCTTTAATGGCTTCACCCAGGATAGGGTCATCTACTCCAATGACTGCTGTTTCTTGGACGGATTTGAGTTCCAAAATGATTTCCTCTATTTCCTTGGCACTCACTCGCTCACCACCTACTTTAATCATATCTTTCGTCCGGCCTACCACATAAAGAAATCCTTCCTCATCCATACGACCCAGATCACCGGTATAATAAAGGCTGTGCCGCATGACTTTATCAGTCTCCTCTTGATCCTTCCAATAACCGGACATAAAATTAGAACCACGTGCTACAAGCTCACCAACTTCTCCTTGAGGAAGCTCACGACCTTCTTCATCCGCAACAAACAGGTCTACATTTGGGATAGCCTTGCCAATCGAACCCCACTTCCTGGTAAGTTCTTTAGGATCCAAATAGGACAACCGGGCAGAAGCTTCAGTGGCACCATACATGACAAATAGTTTGGCAGGTTTAAAGGTCCCAACGACCTCTTTTTGAACCGACGGCGCCATCGGACCACCAGCCTGAGTAAGATATCGTACTGAAGGAAATTTCTGTTTTTTTACGGTGGAACGATTAAGTAAAATCATAAAGGTTGAAGGAACCCCGGAGAACCCGGTTGCTTCTGTTTTTTTCATGGTCTCCAGGATCACATTGGGAAAAGCAAAACGGTTATCCAAAACGACTGAACCACCGACAAAATAATGAGTGTTAAGCAACGATTTCCCATAAATATAGTAGAAAGGCAGGACTACCATGATACGATCATCTTTATTTAATTCTAAATATTCTACTATTGACCGGGTATTTGACACAATATTCAGATGGTTTAAAACCACACCTTTTGGTTTACCAGTACTTCCGGAAGTATA
>CAYVKM010000062.1:0-22893 GCA_964452045.1 uncultured Calditrichaceae bacterium | reverse complement strand
TTATGCAGATTGGTTCGTTCAATGCCCAGCATCCGCGCGGTTTCCGAAACGTTTCCACCGCAGGCAGTGAGGCATTTTTGAATATAAGCCCGTTCAGCCGTTTCTCTCACTTGCTTTAGGCTGACTTTGCCGGTCTCAGGTACCGGGACAGATGCTTTGGGCTGCAGCAGATGTTGAGGCAAATCTTTCAGCAAAATTTTATCTCCGCTGGTCAGGATCAATACCCGTTCAACCAGGTTCTGCAGTTCCCGGATATTTCCCAGCCAAGAATAATTTTCTAAAATTTCATAAACCTGGGATTCAACCGAGACTGACCGGCGATTATTTCGTAAACAGTATTTCCGGATACAATGATCGACCAACAAGGGCACATCCCCTTTTCTAGATCGGAGTGGAGGAATCCTGATCGGAAAGACATTCAACCGGAAATATAGATCTTCCCGGAATTGTCCATTCTTTACCAATTCATCCAGATCTTTATTAGTTGCGGCAATAACCCGGGTATCAGTGGTTAAAGCAGTGTTTCCCCCTACCCTTTCAAATCTGCCATCCTGAAGTACCCGCAATACTTTGGTCTGTACCCGAAGGCTCATATCGGCAATCTCATCCAGAAAGATCGTTCCCTGGTGCGCCTGAAGAAATTTTCCATCCCGGGTCTCACTGGCCCCGGTAAAAGCGCCTTTCTCATGACCGAAAAGTTCGCTTTCGGTCAGATCTTCCGGAATCGCTGCACAATTCATTTTAATGAATGGTCCAGCACTTCGCCGGCTCTGATGATGAATCGACCAGGCCACCAGTTCCTTACCGGTTCCACTTTCCCCCAGAATTAATACCTTGCTGTCCGTACCGGCTACCTGGCTTATCTGCTGCTTTACCTCCAACAGGGCCTTGCTTTCTCCAATCATCTGATATTCGCCGCCCAGCTTTTTTTCCAGTGTTTCATACTGCTCCTGCAGTTTCTGTTTTTCCAGCAGATGTCGAATTGTCAGTAAAATTTTTTCCTTCTGCAGCGGTTTTTCCAGAAAATCGTAGGCACCTGCCCGGGTGGCTTCCACCGCCATGCTGAGATTAGCATGTCCGGATATCATGATAATTTCCGCAGCTGGATAATTCGATTTGATCTCGGGAAGAAGTGACAGCCCATCCTGATCCGGCAGCATTACATCCAGAAAAATGATCTCAGGAGTTTCTTTATTCAGCAGATCAAGAGCCTCCCGGGCATTCTCAGCCAGACGAACCGGATAGCCCTCGGATGACAGGATCATCTGCATGGAACGGCGAATATTTTTTTCATCATCCACAACCAGGATTCTGGGTTTCATTGGTCAAGTCCATCGGTTTCGTTTTGGGTTACCTGAAAATCTAAAATCAAATATCGTTTGATCCAAAACATAGTCTTATCATACCGCATTTATGCTGGAATCTAATTTGTGACCCTATCACGCATTTATAACATCAGACCACCACAGTTTCCTCTCAAAAGATCAAAAGTTTTGTCATTCCAGCATGCCTTTAGCCGGAATCTATAATTTTTTATATTATTATTCCTTTTGCTCCTAAAAGATAAATTAAAAGTCATTCCGACCGAATCCCGCGTCTGCGGGAGAAATGGAGGAATCTATTAGTCTATTAAAGATTTCTCGACTCTCGAGCACTCAATATCTTGAGTGCTCGATCCCTCGAAATGACAATCATGCTAAATATCAAAATAATAATATTTTACTATAATATTTTCGGAACTAAAGCAATAGTCATAATTTTTTATTATAAAATTCCCTGCCCGCGACTCAACTTCGGCAGGCAGTCCGACTATCCTGCGGCTGAGTGACCGGGCTTTAATTTTTTGCTTCTATTACACACCTTGAAAAATATTTTCATTAAAAACCTTCATCTCATTCAATCGGAAACTCAATCCTGAACCGGGTTCCTTCCCCAACTATTGAATCAACCGATATCCTTCCATTATGCTCCTCCACAATTAAGCGGGTGATGGCCAAACCCAGACCGGTTCCACCGGATTTTGTCGAAAAGTATGGTTCGAAAATTTTGCCCAATTCCGCCGGCGGTATTCCGGCTCCCTTGTCTTCTATCATCAGGGTGATCTTGTTACCCAACAGACTGGTTCGCACCTGTACCGGATGATCCTTTTGATCTGCCTGAATAGCATTTTCGATCAGATTTATCAATACCCGCCGGATACGATCCCAATCAAATGTGAAATCCGGTAAATCCGCAGCCAGATCTAACTGCAAACGATCGCCATACAGGGGACTGATTTCCTGGATAAGATGATTCAGATTTCCGGTTTCTAATTTTAGCTCCGGCAATTTACCAAATTCAGAAAATTCGGTCACCAGGTTTCGCAGACTTCCAATCTCCTCGTTAATAATTGTTGCACATTCGGACAGTAGTTGTCCGTAATCATTCTGTTTGTCCGGATATTTATCGACCAGCTGTTGAATGGTCAGTTGGATGGGGGTCAGGGGATTTTTTATTTCATGGGCAATCTTCCGGGCCATCTGCTGCCAGGCGGCCATCTTCTCCAGATAAATCATCCGTTCCTGGTTAATTTTCAATTGCCGGGCCATCTGATTAAAATGTTCAATTAATTTACCAATCTCGTCACGGCGTTTAAGCTGTGGCAATTGGTAGTCAAAATTTCCCTTCCCGACCTCGGCAGTTCCCTTTACCAGCCGGGAAATTGGCGAAGTAATTTTTGCCGAAATCCACATCCCGAAAATAACCACAATCGATAACAGCACCAGGGCAATAGCAATAAAAGTATACAAAAAGCTTTTTAACAATGAACTCCGGGCAACATGCAGGGATTGAAAAATTTGATGCACCTGAAGCAGGTGATCCGATTGTGACAGATAAGAATCGTTCAGCCGGGCCCGCAGGACGAGGAAACCTTCCGCAGATTTGGAAGCCTTTACTCGCTGGAGTGCCATAAACTCATTATTCTCCCGATCTGACACAATCAGACTGTTCTGGTCTGCTCTAAATTGCCTTAAAATTCTGGGATCAATTTTTCCAACTGTCACACCCTGGAAGGATTTTTCCCAGCCCGGTTTACCATCCGAACGCACAAATGAGATGGAAATGAGCGTCCAGTAACTCGAATCCACACCCAGCCGATAAAACACCTCACTGTTCAGCTTTTCCGGATCTATATTGACTATTTCGTTTTGGGAAAACTCTTCTAAAGCAGTGGATAATTCTTTCCGTACCATGGTGTAAATGCTCTTGGAGAAGTTGACTCCCTGTTCAAGCGCCTGCTGCACCTGTGGATTAACCCCGATCTGGTAGCTTTGATTCACCAGATTATACACCAGAAAGGATATGGGAATGAGCGGTAGCAGAACCGCCATCAGCAGGATCAGTATTATTTTATGACGAATGCGGATCATGGCTGTCTCAGATCTTTCAGGGTAAATTTCATAGATTCGCCAATTGCCTGGTAAGCCTCCTGACTCTTATCGCGGGAGAAAAACATCTGGATCAACTGATTCAGGTTTAGCCGGAATCCGGTCGATCTTCCCTGGGAGGGTGAATCTTCTTCGGTCTGATCACTTTCCTGCATCCACTTCTGCAACTGGTTACTTTGCCGACGGGTAAGAATGCTTGCTTGCGAAACCACCTTAATCTGATAAGTTTCACTGTCCAACAGTTTATTTGCCGGGACCAGAAATATTCCCGGAAGTTTTGCCAACCAGTTTTGAAGCCGGTCCAGGGTTTCCAGAGATACCGAAGTTCGATTATTAAATGACAGGTGAAATATTTCTTCCCAGACATTGTAGGAAATTTGAATATCCACCTCCCGCTGCTGAACCATTTCTCCCCCTGAACTTGTCACCATAATTTCAGCATGCAGAAGTATCGGTAATCCGGCCAGCAATGGTTTGCGGATGCTTTCTCCGAAAACATCTTTAAATCCAATATCCACCATCACCGAATCATGGGACAGAAAGGGAAGGACAGGTGAGATCTGGTAATTCTGGGCATAGCTATTGGATATCCCGCAAAACAAGATCAAGAATAATAAAGAACACCAACGACTATTAGAATTCAAGCGCAATCGCACCTATCCTTTTTAAAACTCTGTCTATTGCGGACAAACAATATCTTCCAGCATCTCATTCCAGCAATGCCAGTCCGTATCAACAAAACGATGTTCATCCTGAACCCGGCCTTCCTTGGTTTCCCGGCTCCATTCAATTAAGGTATGATTATCCAGTCCCTTGTTATAAATATCATAGAACGCATCGAAAGGTGTAGCATCGGTGATGCCGTAAAAAATATACCCGCCATTTTCCGGTCCATTGGGAACGATATTGGTGTATTTAATATCCGCTGTTCCGGCATTCACATCCCGATGCCATTCAATTAACAGAAGTGGTGTGGGATCTTCCGGTTTATTATAGACCGTCCAGGTGCCGTGGGTACCAGGCAGATCGGCATTGCCCTCATACCAGAGAAAATCAGTATATGCGCCGGCCTTGCTGATGTACATTTCCCATTCCGTACCATCGTTGGAAATCGATCCATAAAGTTTAGCGGTATGGGTAATATTAAAGACTTTAAAGGAATAGGACCAGAGCCATTTCCCATTGGGTTGCTGGACCGGTTCGTGCCGGAAAGATTCCAGAAAGGCAGCAACCGGTACGGCCAGGCCTATGGTAATAAAAGTATTCCAGAACAAAACATTAAACGCCGCATGACCCCAGTTTTGATAGGACAAGAGATGATTTCCCGGTATACCATCCGAATTGACTCCACCGGTGGTATCCTGGGAAGTAAAAAATTCAAAATCCATCAGAAAGGAAGAAGCGGGTGGAATAGCCGGGGGCTTTTCCTCGGGACCACTGCTGTTTTTAGAACAACTGAACAGGATCAGAAATACCGTTACTAAGATTAATGATGTCCAAAAATTAATATTGCTTCTTAACGTCTTCATGATCTGAACCCTCCATTTTGATTTAACTAAAATCACTTTCTTAATCCTTATAACTTATTTGGTTAAAAAGTATGGCCCAGTGACAGGTGTACCCGGAATTCGTATTCCGGGATAGGATAAGCGAAATCCAGCCGAACCAGACCGATGATTGGCACCCTGACCCGAAATCCATATCCCAGGCTGGATTTGAGTCGATTTGCATCAAATTCATCCGGCTTGTTCCAAGCTTCCCCGATATCATAGAAAAGCACACCGGTCAGGAATTGTCTGGGAAACTTGTTCCGGGTTATCGGGAAGCGGAATTCAGCACCGCCCTGAACCAGGTATGAAGCGTATCCCAGCGGATTTAAACTCCGGTCTTTATAACCCCGAAGAGAATTTGGACCACCCAGATAAAATTTCTCATAGAACGGTGCCTGGTCATCTGCCCACCCGCCGCGAATCCTGACAGCAATAACCCAATCGTTGACAAACGCCTGATAGCGACGAATATCCAGAATAACTCTTTTATAATCCTCGAAGGCTCCGAGTTGGGTACTGACCTGATCCAGGGCCAGGCTTCCCCACCAGCCACCCACCGGATAAAACACCTGGTCGCGGGTATCCACATTCAGACTGACGATGATCCGACCAACCTCTTCCCTCTGACCGGAAAAAGGTTGTAAGACCGGCGGTAAGGTAAAGGTGGTATCATTATCCGGTTTTTTCATGTAATCATCTGCAGTGAATGATTCCCGCACCAGCTCAAACCATAAATACTTGAGCAACCCGTGATTTGCATTCAGTCCTATGCTCAACCCACCGCTCTTTACATGTTGCAGGTATTTTACATCCTCCAGGTAATGGACAAACTGGCGATCCCGGGAAAACAGGTTGATGCCCAGATTTAAATCCGAACCCATTATGCTGGGACGCAAATAGGAAATATCCAGTCCCGTGACCCTGTCACCGATCAGGAATTCCGCCCCAAAGTAATTGCCATGGCCAAAAAAGTTATCGAAGCGAATACCCAGAGGACTGATATACCATCCATCCAATTCATTAAATCCGCTTTTGAACTGGAAGGTGGGCCAGCGCCGCTCCCGAATTTCAATATAAACGTTGATAAAACCCTTTTCCTCGCCGGGCTGGGTATAGACATTTACACTCTTAAAAAAATTGGATCCTTCTAGCCTGCCGACATTTTTCCCCAATCTTTCCTTATCAATGGAATCGCCCACTTTAAAATCCAGCAGGGAGAGAATAACGTTCTTCTGGGTTTTGGTATTCCCGGTAATATTTATCGAAGAAACTACCAGTGAGGCTGAGGAATTTTCATCCTGTCCCAAGCCCTGTGACGACATCAGAAAAAGCGAGAGACAGAAAATGCTGATAAACAATCCGGAAAAATGAATTTTTCTCATGATCGTATGTTGCTGTTGGAGCAGGAACCAAATTTTCTGATAATTTAACATGTCGTTACTTTTAAGTTATGAGATTTATATTTTCTTTTCAAGAACAGATGCATCGGAAAAAAGAGGGGCATCAAGCCCCCCTTAAATCTCTCCATCCTAAATTAATAGCCACTCACAATTTTTGACTTCCCTTCACTGTTGGTTATCTTCATCTCACCACTCTGACTTACCGTGACGTTATAGGTTATGTCATTCTCAGTAATAGTACCATCACCGCTGCCATCGGGATTGAAATGCAGGTAGATTACCACCAGGGGTGGTTCACCATTGAGATAGGCCTGCTGGTTCTGGTAGACCTTTAACCAGATCTCACCACTTCCATCGCTGTACAGAATAGCATTTATCAGACTGAAATATCCTTTGGGACCGATATAATGACCATCCACTTCCTGGTACTCAGGATAATGGGTCACCAGTAAATCCGCCTGGGAGCCATTACTGTTTGCACCAATTAAGTGAGTCTTCTTCAGACCATCATCAAAATATTCATCAATTTCCAATTCGCTGGTATCCAGAAGTCCATTGGTAAAAAATATTTTTTCATTCAATAACATATGGCTGGAAGAATCTTCCGGATTGAGGGTCACATCGGCAAACTGTTCAATTTTGTTAAGAATATAACCGTTTGGAAAGTCAACCAACCTGGTAAAGCTGGCGTGGTTGTCATCCTCTATCCGGTCAAAAGTGCCGCTGACTTCCGTTCCATCCCTCCAGCGCTCGGTAAAGTCGCCAGTATAATCGTTATTAAAATTTACCGTCTTTCGCAGATAGGTACCATCCCGGTAATCCAGGCGCTCATTGATATGACCGGATTCATCCGGATTCAATTCCAGTTCCTGGGTAAGTTCACTTAACCTGGTTTGCTCACCATACCAGACATGATTGTTCAGTATCGCACCGGTAACCTGGTTTGTCTGGTCCCAGTCAGTGGCTTCGGCATTCGCCTCAATTTCACTCACATAAAACCCGTCTTTAAATTCAGTTAACTTATAAAGATTGAGGAACCGATCATCGGTCGTATCATTCAGGGTATAATTCAGATCCACCCGAATTTGAGTAGAATCGTAGGAAAGCTTTAACTGATTCGGAAACTGATAGATGGCCTCATAGTATCGGGCAATTCCGGTTTCGGTGTTATAATAGAGTGCTTTTCTCACCGACATATTTAAAAACGGATCGGTCCAGTCAATAAACCAGATGAGAGAGTCACCGGTTTGCAGACTCTCGGTTACATTGGCACTTAATGCTTCCTGCAGACCGGTATTCAGTTTATGAAATTCCGTTCTGAGCTGCGGTGTTGAATAGATGCCACCGTATTCGCTCTCATTTAAATTATCCTCGCCGGTAACAATGCTGTTTACCTGTTCCACCGAACTCAGGGAATGAACGGTCTGCCAGGTGCTGGCTAATCCTTCTTCTGCCGACTGGCTGATTTCGAAATCAGCGGCACCCGGATCGGTTGTACTCTTTTCACAACCGGGCATGAATAGAAGACTTGTTAGTAGCACCATTAAGACGATCAATACAGTATTGCTTCGTAGCATGGTTATCCTCCTTCTGGATTTGGTTTGTTTCCTCTTTTTCTGCTCAACAAAACTCATGATTCTTTCCTCCTTAAAAAGTTTTGGAAATCCGTTTCACTGTACAGCGCTTCACATCCGATCCAGATTTTACAGAAACCATGCCAGATAGATATAATATCGACTCAAGCCATTAATTATTAAGATATTATATATTGATAAAGAATCTCTGAATAGCCGAAAAAAGTGTGAGCTCACATCACAGGTGTGAATATTTCACCACAGCAAGCAAATAAAAATAGATCACCGGCTAATTCTCAATTGACTCTGTCCAAATATTTTGTTTTATTATGTCCCAATATTATTTTATCGAAACTTGATGCATTCAGATAGATTTCAGTTAAGTGTTTCATTCCCCATTTTTTATACCTAAACATTCAGGTTTCGGAATTTTTAATTCACAATATTATGGGTTTATCGATATGAACAAGTTTTTTCGTCATTATATATTTTTACTGATTCTTCCGGTCTTTTTCTCTCAATTGTCAGCCGCTCCTGCCCGAAATATGGATGCGGCGGAAATAGAATTAGCCATAAAAAAATTGCAGGTACTTGGGAGCGTCCTTTACATTGCCGCCCATCCTGATGATGAAAACACCGCTCTGCTGGCATATCTCTCCAAAGGAAAGCTTGTCCGGACCGGCTATCTGGCGCTTACCCGGGGTTCCGGAGGACAAAACCTGATTGGCCCCGAACAGGGTGAGATGCTGGGAGTGTTGAGGACACAGGAACTCCTGGCCGCCCGGAGAATTGATGGGGCCGAACAATTCTTTACCCGTGCCGTCGATTTTGGCTATTCCAAATCACCCGAAGAATCAATTGAAATATGGGGAAAAGATAAGGTTCTCTGGGATATGGTCTGGATTATCCGGAATTTCCGACCCGATATCATTCTTACCCGGTTTACCCCGGATGTCGGCGGACACGGTCATCACCGGGCTTCGGCAATTCTCGCACTGGAAGCCTTTAAAGCCGCGGGAGATCCCCAACAATTTCCCGATCAGTTAAAATATGTGGATACCTGGCAACCCAAAAGGGTATTATGGAATACCTGGCGTCCTGCCCTTAAGCAGATGAACATCGATACTACCTCAATTCCCTTTGTGGACCTTGGCAGTTATAACCCGCTTTTGGGAAAATCCTATGGCGAGATAGCCGCCCAAAGCCGGAGTATGCATAAAAGCCAGGGTTTTGGTGCCGCCAGTCGCCGGGGCGAGTACCGGGAATATTTTCAGCTTCTGGCCGGGGATCCTGCAAGCAAAGATATTTTTGAGGGAGTTGATCTTGGCTGGAGCCGCATGATAGATGGCGCTGAATTTAACCTTGAGATACAGAGAATTCTTGATAATTACCATCCCGAAAATCCGGCCGGGAGTTTGCCGGCCTTGCTAAAGTTATATGGAGAGTATGAGAAAAGTGCCCCAAATTACTCGATCAGGAAGAAGAAGGCGGAACTTCTGAATATTATCCAATCCTGCGCCGGCTTATGGCTGGAAGCCAGTGCCACAGAATATTTTGTTACTCCGGGAGGAACTCTTTCCCTGAAAATAAGTGCCCTTAACAGATCGGACTTTCCTCTAAAACTTGACAAAGTCGCGTTCAGTGTTAATGGCAGCGATACCACGATATCGGCCCAGCTCCCTGATAACAGAATTTTTTCTATTTCAACCAGTTTGAAAATCCCGGAAAAGGAGAACTTTTCAATTCCCTACTGGTTAAGGGGCAATAAATATTACGATGATTTAAAAAGTACTCGTCCGGAAATGATTGGTCTGGCCGAGAATCCACCGGCATTGACCGCAAAGTTTTATATACAAAGCCAGGATCAGATATTGGAATATGAAGTACCGGTGATGTACGAATGGACCGATCCGGTAGAAGGCGAACAATATCGACAGGTATTGATCACCCCGCCGGCAACAGTACATTTTGATGAAGTGGTATACGTTTTTCCGGACCATAGCAGTAAAGAGATAAAAGTCCAGGTTAAGAATCTGACTGGTCCACTAAGCGGAACGGTAAGTCTGAATCTTCCGGAAAACTGGAGGGTGACACCTGCCCAACAGCGCTTTCAGCTTAAAGAAAAAGGGAATCAGACAAATATCCGGTTTACTGTGACACCACCAGAGAACATGAACGAGAGCACAATTTCCGCCAATTTATCAATCGGCGGCATATCATATGACTTTGATATGGAGGAAATCAATCACCCACACATCCCTGTGCAGGCGGTTTTGCAGGAAGCCCAAGCCAAACTGGTTCGGGTAGATCTGGCAACCGCAGATAAACAAATCGGCTACATTATGGGACCGGGTGATGATATTCCTCCGTTACTTACCCAGGCTGGTTATCAGGTAAGCTTGCTCAATGAGTCTGATATTAATGCGGAAAATTTATCCCACTTTGATGCGGTCATCACCGGAATCCGAGCTTATAACACCGATAATTGGTTAAAGTATAAACAAAGCACCTTGTTAAACTACGTTTATCAGGGTGGAACATTGCTGATGCAATACAACGTTACCCGCAATCTGGTGATGGACAATTTGGGTCCCTATAATTTCGATATTTCGCATGACCGGGTCACCGTGGAAGATGCTCCGGTTACTCTTCTGTTACCCGATCATCCGGTTCTTAATTATCCGGAGAAGATCACAGAAACTGATTTTAGCGGTTGGGTGCAGGAGCGGGGACTTTACTTCGCGGATAAATGGGATCCTAAATATGAAACCCCACTGGCCTGCAATGATCCGGGAGAAAAACCAAAAACTGGTGGACTGTTAATCACCAAATATGGAAACGGTACTTTTATTTATACCGGCTATTCTTTTTTCAGACAGTTGCCTGCGGGCGTTCCGGGAGCTTTCAGACTTTTCGTCAATTTAATTTCAGCCGGGGAGAACCATGCCTCAAAGTAACCAAACTAAACCAGATAGCATGGAAAAACCTCCCCTGTTCAAAACCTGGAAAGCGTGGTATATTCTGGTGATCTCAAACTTACTGTTCTTCATCCTGTTCGCTTATGCCTTGACTAAAATCTTTGAATAATTTTGGACTGATAAAAATTCCATCAAATAAAATTTATGAACCAACAATCACCTAATTCGAAAGCGTAATATTATGGACAAAGAAAAGATTTTAAGAGAAAGGCTGCTCTACGTCCTGCAGGGTAAGGGAGCGCATGTATCATTCGAGGATGCGATTGCAAATTTTCCGGAAGATTACCAGGGAAAGGAGTTTCCCGGCTTACCCTATACCGCATGGCAGTTACTGGAACATATGCGACTTGCCCAATGGGACATTCTGGAATTCTGCCGAAACCCAAAGTATGTCTCTCCCAGTTGGCCGGATGATTATTGGCCGAAACAGGAGGAGCCACCCGATAAAGATTCCTGGGACAATAGCGTAAATCTATTTCTGCGGGATTTGAAGAATATGCAAGCCCTGGTCAAGAATCCCTCCGTTAATTTGTACTCAAATATTCCACACGGATCGGGACAAAATATTCTTCGGGAAGCACTGCTGGTGGCCGATCACAACGCCTATCATCTGGGCGAAATGGTACTGCTGCGCAAAATTTTTGGTATCTGGATACGATAACCACAAGCTCATCGATATTTCTTCGGAATCGTAATTTTTAACACTGTTTCAGGATATGCAGACATTAGACTGGATTATTTTAATAACATCTCTTGTTTTTATTGTCTCCTACGGAGTATATAAAGGACGGGGAAGTAAAAATATCGAAGGGTATTTACTGGCAGACCGGAAAATGCGCTGGTTGCCGGTGTTACTCTCGATTATGGCTACCCAGGCAAGTGCCATTACCTTTCTTTCTGCTCCCGGACAGGCCTATGTGGATGGAATGCGTTTTGTCCAGTTTTATCTTGGTCTTCCCATTGCCATGATCATCCTGTCGATTACTGCCGTTCCACTGTACCACAAGCTAAAAGTATACACCGCCTATGAATATCTGGAAAATCGGTTCGATGTAAAAACCAGATCATTGGCGGCCCTTCTTTTCCTTACCCAGAGAGGACTTGCAGCAGGATTAACCATATTTGCACCTTCGCTTATACTTTCCATCCTGCTCGGCTGGAATCTGTTCTTTACGAATTTCATCATTGGCACTTTAGTTATCATCTATACTACATCCGGCGGCACTAAGGCAGTGAGCTGGACGCATTTCCAGCAAATGTTTATTATCACCCTGGGCATGCTGACTGCATTTTTTGTGATTCTGTATCTGTTACCCAAGGATGTTTCACTGCTCGAAGCTGTTCAGGTGGCCGGGAAAATGGGGAAAATCAATATCATCGATTTGAAATTCGATTTGGGTAATCGTTATACCATCTGGTCCGGGATATTGGGAGGATTATTTTTACAGCTTTCCTATTTTGGTACGGATCAATCGCAGGTGCAGAGATACCTGACAGCCCGGTCAATCGGTCAGAGTCGCCTGGCTCTATTAATTAATGGAATGGTAAAAATTCCTATGCAATTTTCCATTCTATTTTTAGGGGCAATTCTTTTCGTTTTCTATCAATTTCAAACTCCGCCCCTCTTTTTTAATTCGGTTGAAGTTCAAAAAATACAGTCCAGTCCGCTTGCTGCGGAATATCAGAATGTGGAACAAAAATATGAGGAGATTTCCCAGCAAAAACGGGCCGAGGTCCGTAACCTGATTACTGCTTTTCGGTCCGGTGAGGATGGCAGGATCGAACAGGCCAATCAGCAGCTGCAAAATATTAAGTCGGAAGCTGATGCCATCCGGAACCAGGGTATCCAGCTCATGAAGAAAAATGACCCCGGCATGGATACCAGCGATACCAATTATATCTTCCTCTCATTTGTGGTTAAATATTTACCGGTTGGGGTTATCGGGTTAGTACTGGCAGTGATATTCGCCGCATCTATGTCCTCCACTGCGTCCGAACTTAATGCCCTTGCTTCGACCACGGTAGTCGATATTTACAAGAGATTGATAAAAACAAACAAAGATGATCGCCATTATTTACTCGTTTCAAGGATAGCCACCCTTTTCTGGGGAATTTACGCCATTCTGCTGGCAGAAACGGCCAGCCGGTTGGGTTCCCTGATCGAGGCTGTTAATATAGTTGGTTCTCTTTTTTATGGGACAATTTTGGGAATCTTTCTGGTGGGATTCTATATGAAGTTCATCCGGGGAACAGCGACATTTTATGCGGCTATTATTGCCGAATTGATTGTCCTGTTCTGTTTCTTTTTTACTGGTATCACCTTTCTCTGGTATAATGTGATCGGTTGTCTGGCAGTTATTCTGATTGCCTTGGTACTTAATCAATTTCCAAGACTGAAAGTAAAAAACATTTAAATTTTCATTTCAGGATAAATCTTTTAACTAAGAGGAATTGTTCATGAATGTGGTGTATCTGTCACCTCATTTTCCAGCTCACTATTATCAATTCTGTAAGGCCTTGAGAGCAACGGGGGCAAATGTGCTGGGACTGGGTGACGAATCCTATGACAATCTCAAGCCGGAGTTGAGAGGGGTAATGACCGAGTACTATCGGGTCCCGGATATGCACAACTACGATGAATTATTGAAAGCACTGGGATATTTTACCTTCAAATATGGCAGGATCCAACATCTGGATTCACACAATGAATACTGGCTGGAAACCGAGGCCAGGTTGCGGGACGATTTTAATATTCCGGGAATTAAAACCGACACCATCAGCCAGATCCGAAAAAAGTCGAAAATGAAAGGGCTGTTTATTCAAGCCGGGGTAAAGGTAGCCCGCGGTCGAATTGTAAAAACACAGACAGAGGCGAAAAAATTTATCAAGGAGGTTGGTTATCCGGTTGTGGCCAAGCCGGATAGCGGGGTTGGTGCCTTAAGTACCTATAAAATTTCAACTGACGATGACTTAAAAACCTTTTTTAAAAATAAACCGAATGTGGATTATTTGATGGAGGAGTTTGTCGATGGAACAATTTATTCTTTCGATGGCCTCACCGATAGCAAGGGAAAGATCGTATTTTATACCTCTCATATCTATAGTCAGGGGATCATGGAAATTGTAAATGAGAATCGCAATGTCTATTACTATTCTTTGCGAAAAATCCCCAAAAAACTGGAGCAGGTCGGGAAAAAATGCGTCAAGACATTTAATGTGCGGGACAGATTCTTCCATCTGGAATTCTTTAAAACCAAATCCGGAGAGTTTGTGGCTTTGGAGGTTAATATGCGCCCACCGGGTGGATTCACAACCGATATGTTCAATTTCGCCTGTGATATTGATATTTACCAGGCGTGGGCCGATCTTATTGTCCACCGCAATTCTACCCTGCCATATACCAGAAAATACCATGTCTGCTATGCGGGAAGGAAAACCGGCCCAAACTATTTACATTCTCATCAGGACATTCTGGAGAAGTTTGGAAATAAAATAGTCCATCACGAACATATTGCCGGTGTATTCAGCAGTGCGCTGGGTAATTATGGTTATCTGTTCAGATCGGAATATCTGGATGATATCTTTGCAATTGCCAACTTTATCCAGGCAACATATTAAATGGGAGTTTTATGCATGAACATTGAATATCACAAATGGCAGAGTCCCAATCTGCAGAAGGATATGGAACTGAAAGTCTATGGACATGCGGGGCAGCCTTATATCGTGTTTCCAACCTCACGCGGCAGATTTTTCGATTATGAAAATATGGGTATGGTCGGCGCTATTTCAAATTTTATTGAAACAGGAAAAATCAAATTATTCAGTGTGGACAGCATCGATTCGGAAACCTGGTATAATTTATCCATATTACCGGGAGATCGGAATGCTAGATATGGGGCTTATGACAGATATATCATCAAGGAAGTGATCCCCTTTGTCCGGCAACATTGCCGGTTGCCGGAGGATCGGATCATGGCCACCGGCTGCAGCATGGGCGCATACCATTCAGTAAATCTGTTCCTGAAACATCCCGATCTCCTCGCCGGTGTAATCGGACTCAGCGGTCTGTACCGTCTGGATCAACCGGAATTCCATCTACCATCTGCCGAGCTGCAATATGTTTATCATAACTCGCCTATCAGTTATCTGAAAAATCAGGTCGATCCCACCTACCTGGAATGGTATCGTAAAAGCACCATAATTGTCTGTACGGGTCAGGGAAAATGGGAGAATGAAGCGGTGCACGATACCAGAGAACTGGAAGCACAGTTTAAGGAGAAAGATATTCCCGCCTGGTTTGATTACTGGGGATATGATGTTAATCACGATTGGCCCTGGTGGTACAAACAGATGAATTATTTTTTAGATCATCTGTATAAATAGGGACGGGGAAAACCCGCCCCAAAAATTATTTTTTCCACTCGGCCAGTAAATCCTGCATTGCTTTATAATTAAACGGCTGGTTCTCCATCTTCTTGCCCATTTCCAGAGCCTCTTCCATTACCTTGATGGCATCTTTCTTATGACCGGATTTTGCCAGAAATCTGGCCTGGAGTGATTTGTTCCAGTAATTTTTCTTAATCGCCAGTGATATTTCCAGCCATTTCTCCCCCTGACTCATATCGAGTCCATTATCCAACGCATAACCCGCGGCCCGATAAGGTGTCTGCCAGTTGATCGCTTTCTGCGCCTCAGCCATCACCAGATCATTTACCTCAGCCGAGACAGTGAAGGGCACTCTTAATTTTTCCCAGTGCAAAACCACCTGGGCAGAATTATCGGTGAGGTCATGGAAAGAGAACATCATCCGCTCCTGAAATCCCGCCTGCATCGGATTGACCTTAATCCGCAGGGCATCCTTCGATTCCTGATACCCATTGGTACCAGAAAGTTCGGCGTTTTTATTAAAAACGACTGACCATTCATTCTCCGTGGGAATGGTAAATAAACTGTACTTACCCTTTTCCAGCTTATTTCCATTTACCATGACATCTGTGCTAAACGAGATAGTGGTGGCCTCATTGGCCCCGGTTCGCCACAGTTCGTTATAAGGAACTAATGCTCCCCAGATGGTGCGGCCCTTTACCCCCGGGCGACAATAGTGTATCTCCACATTGGTAATTCCAATAGTTTGAGATACACTTGCTTTCGGACTCACCCTGGGCAATTCCAGTTGAGCATATAACATATTTATATTGAAAACCAGCAAGATTGCCAGCAAAAACTTCGATAGATAAAACCAGGAACGCTGCATGATTGTCCTCCAATTTTAGATTAATGAAAATATTGATGAATGAGTTGTCTAAAAAAACCAAATTGGTCGGAGAATTTAAACAGAAACCCCTTCCATTTCCAACACATTTCCCGGGGGAAAAATTTTCCCGGGTTTTAACAGATAAAATTGGTCCTAAAGTCATTTCCTGCCTGCAGCAGGCAGGCGACCGGATCCCGCATTAGCGGGTGAAGTGCCTGTCCGGCGGCCAGATGGGGAGAAATCTATTTAGCTTTTAAAGATTTCTTCCCGCCGATGCGGGAAAATGACCGTCTTTATTAATGCCAGATAAATTAGTTATTTCTATGATATTTCCAGTACCAAGACACTTAAAAAATAAATCTTCAATTAAAAGTGTCTCTTCCCTGAAGGAACTGTATCGGATAGCCAATTGATAAACGTTTTTATTGACTGCCATACCTCCGGATAAGCCATCAAGGAATTGTGGTCGGCGGCAGGAATTTCAATAAATTTGGGCGGGACTGGGAAACTGTCTGCCAGTTGCCGGCCCTGTACAACAGGGATAATCTGATCCTGATTACCATGTATCAGGAGCACCGGACATTTAATATTTTTCACAGCATCGAGGGAATTGTAACTCTCCTTAAGCACAAGTCCCACCAGCCAACCGGGAAAATGGCTATGGGCGACATCCGGCAGTGAGGTCCAGGCGCTTAAGGCAATTAAGCCATCCACCTCCGAAGGATGGGATGAAACAGTTTGAATGGCCACCGCCGCTCCCAGCGACCAGCCACCAACGATAACGAGCATACCAGGATATTCCTTTTTTATCCATTGTAACGCCACCGCACCGGATTCCAGCACTGACGATTCCGAAGGTTTTCCGCCGCTCCTTCCGTATCCGGGATAGTCTATCGCCAGCAGATTCACCCCGGTTCTCCGGAATTGTTCAAATGTTCCGGCATAATAGACAGTCTGTAGATTCTCACCATTTCCATGAAAAAAAAGAACGATAGGTTTATCGCTGGCCCAAAAGTCCAGCCAGCCGATTATTTTTGTGCCGTCGGATAATTGAAATGTAATTTCCTGCAGCGGATCCGGTGCTGGCGATTGAACTCCAACCGGAGGGCTGGGATAAACAAACTGTCGTACAATTAATTGATTCATAAAAACAATAATGATGAATACCAGAATAACGATTAACCAAACCAGATATTTGGTGTGAGTATTCCCCTTTTCAGAAAATGATGCCTGAGCAAAATATTTCATCAACAGAATTCAAATAGTCCAGAATTAATCAATCTTAAACCAGCGTTTGGTAAATTCGCTGATCCGGTTGGACAGCCAGAACCCAAACTTGCTCCGATCCCGGGAGAGGAATTCATAAATGATTTTCGCCATCTCCGAGGTTCGTAAATAGCCGTAGGACTTGTGGGGATTCCTCCGCCCCTGATAAACATAATTGTTGTATACAACCAGATCGGTAGCGGATAATTTTTTTGAGTTGGGGGCAAAGTCATCGGCCAAGTTATAATTCATGGCCACCTTATCTTCCAGATCGGACAAATTAAACCAGTGCCGGTTTACATTTTCCGGAGTGGTCAGTCTCAGTGGTCTTATCTCTTGTTTAGGACATTCCGCTGCAATTTTCCCCATCACCAGCGGTTGTCCCAGGGGAGAACCACAGGTTACCAGGGTATCGACTGCGAGCTCCTTTTCATGCTGCAGAAGCACCTCATAAGCGATTATTGATCCCATGGAATGGGCAAGCAGTAAAATCTCATCTCGCCGGTGTTTCCGAAGAACCCGGTACAATCGCTCTCTGATAATATCTTTCGACGCCACCTCATCTCCTGCTTGTCCGGTGACTGGCGTTTGATAATACAGATCCAAATCCTTGAAGTAATGCCGGATAAGTAAATCGGAGATACTGGTAAATTTGACCGACATATCCTCATTCAGAAAAATCTTATCCAGCTTCTTTTCCAGAAAATCAAGAAATTTCCGGCGTAATGGATTGGGTGGCTTGCTGACAAATTCAGTGGCAGATACATAAGGAAATTCAATATATTTGCCACTTTTTTTATCGCTCTCCTGAGGATCCAGGGGAGAGGGATGAAACACATCTGCCCAGTAAACCAGTTCGAGATTAAAGAACACTCCCGGATGTCCGATGGACTTCAAACCTTCCCGGAGAGACAGTTGCCACCATTTTTTCAATACCGTTTCCGGAGGTTTATTACCCAATCCATGAATGCCAATAATAACTTTGGACAATCGCCTGATTCCTGTCAATTATTCGGAAGAGAATTTATTTTTGATCTTCATTCTTGTCCGGTAGTGAGGATACGGTTCTGGGTTGTGAATCAACCTGGGAGAGATCGGAAACCTCGCCCGAGCCGGTGCCCATTTCCTTCAGTCGCTGGATGGATGGTAATACCCGGCTTTCCATTGACCCCACGGTCTTATTGTAGGATTCGACAGTGGAGGACAATCTTTTTCCCACATCGCTCAGATGCCCGGCAAAAGTCAAAAAGCGGGAGTATAATTCTTTACCCTGTTCAGCTATCTTCTGGGCATTTTCCGCCAGTTGGAGCTGCAGCCAGCCGTAGGCGATGACCTTTAGCAGGGCCAGCAAAGAAACCGGCGAAACAATCAGAACTTTGTTCTCCAAAGCATCTTCCAGCAATTTACCATCCCTTTCGAAAGCAGCGGTTAAACCGGAATCGTAAGGCACAACCATCACCACGAATTCAGGTGACCGGTTAAACTGGGACCAATAGGCTTTTTGGGCAAGGGATTTCATGTGATTTCGCATGGCCCGGGCATGATCGTCCAGTTTCTTTCTCCGGGCATCCTCGTCCTCCAGCTCCTGGGCTTCCAGATACGCATTCATGGGCGCTTTGGCATCCACCGGAATCAGGCCCTGGCTGGGCAGGCGGACAACCATATCGGGTCGTCCTTCTTCACCCGTCACCTGTTCATTAAAATCAACATAAGCAATCATTCCGGCCATTTCAGCTATCCGCCGGAGCTGGACTTCGCCCCATCTGCCACGAACTGTGGTTGATTTCAGCGCCTGGGTCAGGTGGATGGTCGACTTTTGCAGTTCCTGATTCGATAATCCCAGCTGGGTGACCTGCTGTAACAATGTCCGGTAGGCGCCTTCCCGTTTTTGCTCCAGTTCCTGAATTTGTTTATCCAAGTCTTCCAGATTTTTTCCCAGTGGATTCACCATACCTTTGAATTCTTCCTTCTGAATGCCCCAGTCTCTTTTCTGAAGTTCCAGAATTTCCCCCAGCTTCTCTTTAGCCTGACTCAAAAACTGGGAAGAGTTTGCACTCAGCAGGTCAGCAGATAACGCTTTAAAGGTTTCCTTTAATTTATCCTGGGTCAGTTCCAGCCATTTCATTCGTTCCTGATCCGATTCAATATCCTTTTGCAATTGCACCTTTTCGATCTTTAATGTCTCCAATTGCCTGGAAAAGCGGTTTTGCTGGATAAGCCAGGCGATCAGAAAGCCAAAAATTATCCCTCCGACTGCATATAAAACGATTTCAAGAATCAAATGCTGCTCCTTCTTACGATTATAAAAGTTATTTGAATTAACTCAGGGAAAATGTTCATGTCAAGATTTATATTGATTCTCTGAACTTGTCGGGTTTACCACACTTTTAATTCACACTTAAATACAGGTTCCTATTAATAAGTTAAAATTTATATAGCTAATCTGGCAGGAAAACAGCAGCAAATAGTGAAAACTGTCGCTTTGTTTTTCAGCAGAATTCTTTTCCAGAGGGCACCTTATATCGTTTAAATAAGCGCCGATAGTATAATCATTGAAAAGCATGAGGGATAATTGTAATGGAAAATGTTTTTTACCTGTTCCTGGGTGCGGTGTTTGCTTTGACCGGCTTTTTTATTAAGCATTACCTGACCAGACAGGAAAAATATGATAACTACAAATTGTCCGCAGCGGAGAAACGTTTGGACATTCATCAAAAAGCTTATGCCCTGACCTTTGATATCCAGAAAGCAACGGTACCGGATAAGTTTGACGGCATTTTCAACAAGATGCATCAGTGGTGGATCGAAAATAATTTTTATCTGGGACCAAAAGCCCGTAAGGCTTTCCGGGATTGTTACTGGGAGCTGTTGATATTTCAGAAGAAAACTACCGATCCCAATATTGTGGAAAGACGCATGAACTTTAACAAGACGCTTCTGCCCAACACCCGCAAAATAATCACCGAAGAAATCGGTTTAAACTGGTTGGGGAACGAGGAAAACAGTGCTTTGATGGAGTCGGAGAAAAAAACGGGAAAATCCGGTTAAGTTTTAAAAAATATCCCTTAAAATTTTTATTATCAGCAATGTTATTCCGGTCAAATTACCTGCTTAATATTTTCCTATTTTATGTCGAAAATATTTAGGAGAAAGGCAGGTAATCTTTGAGAGGGATTTCAAGGATGAAGGATGTCAACAAAATTGCTCAAATAAATATCTGCATTGCCAGTCTGGTCCTGCGCAACAAGAAAGAGAAGGGTATGGAGGAAGACCTGAAAAAGATTGACGATATGTTTGAGCGGGAAGATTTTTCCGGCCTGGATGAGATCTATAAAAAATACTTTATTGCCAGCAATGCCAAATCTGATAACGAATAGCAAATAGTATCCCTCCTCCCCAAAAACTTTTATTCAATTAAGTAAAACTTAATCTGATTTTTCTCTTTACTCCTAAAAATATACTAAAAGTCATTCCCTGCATGCCAAAGCCTCGGCGCAGGCAGGCGACCGAATTCCGTATCTGCCACGAAAAGTGGCTCCCGCTTGTGCACAGGATGGCGGGAGAAGTATATGTCACCCCTAACGGGGTTTTATTAAAACCGGGGAGTATCAAGGCTATAAACATATCATCCCTAAAAGGATTTTATTAGTCATACTAACTAATAAGAAAACACCGCAGGTGTTTAATGTTTATAGCAAATTAATCACACAGGAAACCTGAACGCCGTAGTTATTCAATATCATTTTAAACAAAATTACGGCAATAAATTGAATCAGGTAAAACAAACGCTCATTTAATTATAACAACGGCTTATAATATTTTCGAACCTAAAGCAATAATCATAAAACTTAAAATACCCCACTAACGATTCCGGCAGAAGTTAGCCTATTTTGTAATTCAACGAGCTGTGCTCTATCCAATAGTTCTATTTTGTCTGAGGGATAACCGCGATCCAGGGTATACAACTGTACAGTTGTGGGCGAAATCTTACGAATACGTTCGATCCAGACATCAATATTTTCCGGATTAAAATTTCCCTTGAGTCCGCCGGAAAAAAGTGATTGAATGATGATATTGTCCAATTTGGCAAGCCCCCGGACTATGTCCTCAAAAAGGATCCCTTTTGCCGGACGGTTATAGGATTTAAAACAGTCGGACGTCCCGCAATCCAGCTTCATGATCCTGACATCAAGTCTGGATAATGCCCCCAGAATGTTTTCATCCCCCACCATGGTTGAATTGGACAGGATGGCTACTTTTGCCCGGGGTGCCAAATCGTTCCGCAGTTTTATCACCACATCCACCACTTCCGGAAAATCGGGATAGATAGTAGGCTCCCCGTTTCCGGAAAACGTGATATAATCCGGAGTAGGTGTGATTTCCTGCAAAGATTTTTTGAGCGCTGTATATACTTCATCTACCTGTGGCCACTGATCCTGATCCTTTAAAATCCGTCCATGAATCCGGGTCCATCCATATTGGCAGTACAGGCAATTAAAGGTACACACCTTGTAAGATGTGGGTAACAGATTTATCCCCAGCGACCTGCCCAGCCGGCGGGAACGAACCGGTCCATAAATGATGCCAGGTTGAAGTGGGATGGTCATCCGGAAGCCCCCCTTAATTCAGTGAGAGCTCGTCCGAGTCTGATAATTCCTTCCTTAATTTCATCATCTGATAAACTGGATATGGAAATGCGGAAATATTTCTGGGGATTTTTGCTATAAAAATAGTACCTGCCCGGAGAAACCAAAACCCGGTTCTTTAACAACAGGCGATAAAAGTCTTCTTCATTTTCAAAGTTTTTTTCAAGCCGAACCCAGATGGTATAACCACCATCGGGCTTTGTCCAGATTACCCCTTCCGGGAAATTTTTTTCCATTGTATCCAATGCAGTTCTCATTCTCTTTCTGAAAATCCGGTACATCCGCTTAATGTGTAAATCGTAATATCCCTGGCGACAAAAAGCGTTGAGGGCGGCCTGAATAAGGGTGCTGCTGGTGAGATCATTGAATCGCTTTACCGCCGTAAGGCGCCGGATACACTCTTTGTCCACCGCAATCCAGCCAATCCGGATACCGGGGAAAAAGATTTTCGAAAAGGAACCGAGATAAATGACGATCTGGTTTTTATCCATGGATTTGATCGGCAAAACCACTTTTCCGAAATATTTCAGCTCCTCCTCAAAACCATCCTCAACGATTGGGATCCGGGATTCCTCGCAAAGATGGAGAAGCGCCTCGCGATGTTTCTGGCTGGTAGTAATACCGGTGGGATTATGAAAGTTTGGGATAGTATAGACAAAATCGGGTGGATCAGTTTTTAATTTCTGCTGCAGGTAATCGAGATTCATTCCATCCGAATTCATGGGAATTTCCAGAATCTGCATCTGATGACCGCGAATGGAGGGAATGACATTGGCATAAGTGGGCGTCTCGATCGC
>CAYVKM010000061.1:11978-23237 GCA_964452045.1 uncultured Calditrichaceae bacterium | reverse complement strand
GGCTTTCTTTTCAAATTTATGTCTCACCTGAGCTGCGACGTTCAACGAGTCTGGAAAGTACCGTCAGGCAATTCTCGAAGGAATATGAACCAAATGCAATTTTAATTTCGGACTGGAATTTTGGAATGCCTTACTGGTATCTCACTCAGCCTGAGACAAATTATTCACTACTCACTGGCCGACCGGTAAAATTCTTCCGGAATGATTGTCTGGAAAAAGCGCAATGTCTACAAAGATTAAAAAGTAGTTTCTGGATTGACATTCCCAATTTGCCAGTTTTTTTGGCGGATGAAGAACTGAAAAATTTTGCATTCGAAAACAACCGGGAAATTTATTTTGTCAACAGCAAGAATCAACCTAATTGGCTCAAGGAGATATTCATAGGAGAAGAATCTGTAAGTAACGAAGATAAAGCTGAAAAAAGAATAATTAGATTTGTTAATTTCATGGAAAACGGTTTAGGATCAAGTTTGCAGGTAGTTGACAGTCTGGACTTTCCTATGGATAGAATTTATAAATTAAAGTTGAAATCAGACAATTTTTAATAGTTCTTCAGAAAAAATAAAATTATGACAATGGATATAGTTGTTGCAAATCGTAAAAATTTGATAATAAGTATGAGGAGGAATAATGAAATTTTCCAGGGATTCTATTAATATCGATCCACATTCAGAAAGTGAAAAAATTATTCATAAATTAAAAGAGGATGTGTTTAATAAATTAAAAAAACGGGGCGCTGTTGTCGGGATAAGTGGTGGAATAGATTCCTCAGTGGTTCTGGCATTGTGTGCCAAAACATTCGGACCGGAAAAAGTCCTTGGTGTGATGATGCCGGAAAGTGACTCCAACCCGGATAGTCTGGTTCTGGCCCGAAAATTAGCCAGTAAATATAAGGTACAATATGTGGTGGAAGATATGACCGCGGCCCTGGCTGGATTTGGCTGTTACCGGCGCCGCGATGAAGCGATTAAAAGAGTTTTTCCGGAATTTGATAGCACTTACAAGGCAAAAATAACCTTGCCTAAAAATCTTCTGGAAAAAGAAACATTAAATGTATTTCAACTTACGATCATCTCTCCTGAAGGGGAAGAAAAGACATCACGTTTACCGTTGAAAGAATATCTGCAAATTGTTGCTGCATCAAATTTTAAGCAAAGAAGCCGTATGAGCATGCTTTATTATCATGCCGAAGCAAAGAACTATGCGGTTATCGGTACCGGAAATAAGAATGAACATGAACAGGGTTTCTTCGTCAAGTATGGTGATGGTGGTGCAGATGTGAAGCCGATTGCCCATTTATTTAAAACCCAGGTTTTCCAACTGGCAAAATATCTGGAAGTCCCGGGGGAAATTCAAAAAAGAATACCGACTACCGATACCTATAGTGCTGAACAGACTCAGGAGGAATTTTTCTTCCGGCTGCCCTTCGAAATATTGGATACTATCTGGTACGGGTGGGAGAATCAAGTCAGTTCTAACCAGATTGCTGCCAGCTTAAATCTTAAACCGGAACAGGTGGATAATGTGATCCATGATATTCAGAGAAAGATTTCCACAACTGAATACTTAAGAATGGAACCTTTGTAATTTATATTTGAAATGAAAATATTACTGACCGGTAGTACCGGTTTTATGGGAAGAAATGTATTATCCGCCTTGCTGGATAACCAATTCGAGGTTATGGCACCGGTAAGATCGATATCCCATGCAAAATTAACAATTAAACATAAAAACCTCTTGTCTGTGGAGGGTGATTTCTGGGATGATTCGGTATTTAATGCTCACAAAAAATTTAATCCCGAGGTCATCATACACCTTGCCGCTATGCGGGGCGAGGGATTGGGTAATTATGATGAATACCATAAAGTTAATATTGTCGGGACGGAAAAACTGGCTGAGTTTGCATTAAAAAATGGGATTAAATCATTTATTTATTGCAGTACAGTGGGTGTTTATGGCACAATTCCGGCCGATTTACCAGCGGGATTGGAAACGACTCTGATACCTGATAACAACTATCATCTCTCAAAATTTCAGGCTGAAAGAATTGTCGCTGAAAAACTTCAACTCGATATACCTTTTATCATCCTTCGACCGACCATTAGCTATGGTCCTGGTGACAACGGATTTTTAGTACGATTGGTTAATCTGGTAAAAAATAAAAAATTTCCATTAAGCCATCGGCCGGTTAGTATTCATCTTTTAAATATTGAAACATTTAAAACTCTCGTACTTTTTCTAGTCCAAAATAATATTAAAGTGAATGATCCACTCATCGTAGCGGATCAATCTCCTATTCTTCTGTCTAATCTGGTAAATGTCATTTATAATCACTATTATTCAGCAGACTACCCGGGATATTTAACGGTTCCAGGTGTTTTCTACGATTTAATGAAAAAAGTAATAGTATTGTTTAAGATGTCAAAACTTGAGACCAGCCTGCGATTAGTCTCAGAATCATGGTATTATGATACTTCTGCTCTAACGAAAACTCTTCCGGTTGAACTATCAGATACTCTGCAAAATATTCAATCATATTTGAGAAATGGATATTTTAAATGAAAAAAGACCTTTCACAGGTGAATTCCTTCTTGCCGATCTTAGACAATTGGCAGGATTACTTCAATAATCCTTACGAAGGCCTGGGAACCAGCTATGAGCGTTTCATTTTACATAAACTGTTCGGAGATATCGATACGGAATTTTCCATAGCCTCGGTTTTGGAAGCACCAAGTTTTGGCATGACCGGGATTTCCGGCATCAACAGTTTGTGGTGGTCCGGAAAAGGCAAAAAGGTCATTGTCTCTGATGACAATAAGAAAAGAGTAGATAGTATAAAAAAAACCTGGAGAGATCTGGATTATGCATTTTCTCCGATTTTGAGTGGTAATCAAACCCTGCCTTATAAAAATGGTTGTGTTGATCTTGTCTGGAATTTTGCTGCTTTATGGTTTCTAAAGGATGTATCTAATTTTGCCGATAATGCCAAAAAAATTGCCAGAAAGGTGATCTTTATCTGTGTACCCAATGATGTGGGGATCGGATATCAGATTCGAAAAAACTTAATGAGTATTCCGGAACAGATAAATTTAAATTTCATCAAACCAAAATTAATTAAAGAAACATTTGACGGTGACGGATGGATTCTCTGGAAACAGGGAATTTTTGATGTTCCACCCTGGCCTGATATCCCGATGAAAAAAGAAGACCTTCTCGATAAACTCCACCTGGGATTTTTATTAAAAACGAAAAAGGGAAAAAGCAATATAGATCAAAATAATTCTCCGGCGAGCATATTAGATTTTTTTAGTAATAAGAAACCTGAAATGGAGGACGAGGTATTGCGCTTTAATTTCCTGGAAAAATTTCCAAAGCCTTTTAAATTGCTCTGGGGTCATCATCACTATTTTGTCTTCAAAAGGATACAATAATGATTTCGGTAATTATACCTTCATATAATTCCGAAGGGACTATATATAACTGTCTTAATGCTTTATGCGAGCAAACCTATAAGTCCAATTATGAAATTATCCTGGTGGATAGCTCCATTGATGCAACTCCGTCCATAGTAAAGACACAATTTCCGCAAATTCAATACTTCCATTTTGATAAAAAAACGGATCCTGGTACAGCTCGTAATTTTGGGGTAAAACATGCCAAAGGTGAACTCATTCTTTTTATAGATTCAGACTGTAAGGCCGAAAAAGACTGGATAGCAAAACATGTCCAGCTTCATCAGAACCAATCCGATACTGCCGGAATTGGCGGATCCGTAATAAATGGAAATTTACCAGGCGATGTTGTCGGATGGTCCAGCTACTTCGGTGAGTTTCGTGAATTCCTGCCACAAAATCCCAGTAATTTTACCTTTCATATACCAACTCTAAATATTTCTTATAAAAAATGGGTGTTTGAGAAGTATGGCTATTTTGACCCCTATTATTATCCACAGGAAGATCTGGTTTTCAATTATTATTTGACCCAAAAAGGTGAGAAAATATTTTTTGATCCATCGGTCAAAGTATGGCATACTCATCGAAGTAGCTTAAAACCATTCCTAAAGCATCAATTTAACATTGGTTCAAAAACCTCTCAGGTCCTAAAGATTATTCCCTTGCCCGGACATCGTATTGTAAACAATAAAGTTCTGTTTATTATTCTGGGACCCGGGATACCAATGGTAAAGTTTATGAGAACACTCCGGGTAATTTTAAGTTACCGTTCAATTCAATTCCTGCAAAAATTCTTCTCAATTATCATCTTTAAATTAGGATTAATATTCTGGTTTTTTGGATTTTTTCAGGGGGTATTCGCCAGGGAAATGGAAGGTACAAAATGAAGCCCTGTATTATTATTCCCACCCTGAACGAGAGAGAAAATATTTCCGTTGTTGTTCGGAAAATAAAAGAAAGTTATCCGTCTGTAACAATAATTATCGTTGATGATGAATCTGAGGATGGGACAGGTCAGGTTGCGGAAAAATTGGGTAAGAAGTACAAGGGAATAACCGTTATCCATCGGGAGGAACGCCAGGGAATCGGTGCGGCAATTGTGGATGGATTCAGAATGGCAATCTCAAAAAAATATGATCCAATTATTACCATGGATGGTGATCAATCCCATGATCCGAAATTCATAAAAAATCTACGCAAGGAAATAAAAGAAAACGATGTTGTGCTATGTAGCAGGTATATCAGCGGCGTCAGAGTCGACGGTTGGCGATTCAGAAAACTTTTGGTAAGCAAACTCGCAAATATGTTTGTTGCTTATCTGTTAGTTAAACCGATTTGGGATTTTACCACAGGTTTCCGGGCCTATTCTTACAACTTTTTATCCCAGGTGAACCTGGATACTATTCCCAGAGAGGGATATCTTATTCAAATCCATATGATTCACCTGGCTTACTCTCTAAAAATGAGAGTAAAAGAAATCCCATTTATTTATAAAGATAATGAATATAATGTTTCCAAACTGAGTGCCCAGGAGAGGAGAATTACTTTCTATAAATCTTTTACTTACCGGGCACCACTGCTGGAAATCCTCAGACACCTCACTTATGTCAGACGAGATTATCACCGATTTGTTGAAGAATATCAGCAATTATTAAATCCACCACCCCTAAAAAAGTTGAAGCCTACAGAAAACCCTGATCAGCCCTCCATAGATATTGGTGTGATGGCTTATAATGAGGAAAAAAATATTGGGCGCTGTATTAAGGCCTTGATTAATCAAGAGCTACAATCCGGTAGGATTAATAAGATTTACGTTGTTTCATCAGGTTGTACGGATCGGACAAATGAAATTGTCCTCGAGTTTCAAAAACAAAATCCTTGTATTGCTCTGATTGAACAAAAAGACCGGGAAGGTAAAGCTTCAGCAATAAATGAATTTTTAAAGGTTTCGAATGCTAATGTTTGTATTCTTGAAAGTGCGGATACCATTACTCAACCGGACACAATTGAAAACCTAATACTGCCTTTCCGGGATGAAAAAGTAGGTATGACCGGGGCACATCCCATTCCGGTTAACTCAAAAAAGCACTTTATTGGTTTTGCAGTAAATAAACTTTGGTCACTTCATCATTTAATGGCTTTGGATAGTCCTAAATGTGGCGAGCTGGTTGCTTTTAGAAATATATTAACCCAGATTCCCGAATATACAGCTGTAGATGAAGCTGTCATTGAATCACTCATCAGAGAAACCGGTTTCAAAATTGTTTATGTCCCTGAGGCCATTGTAAAAAATAAAGGTCCTGAAACTGTTAAAGATTTTATTAAACAAAGAGTCAGGATTGCTGCCGGTCATAAACATCTATGTTCAACAAAGGGTTATAAAGTTTCGACGCTCAAACCCAAAAAAATCCTGCCATATATTTTTAAAGATTTTAAGTGGAATCCGAAAGAGATCGTATTTACTTCATATCTAATCGCCCTTGAGGCTATTTCCAGAATAATTGGTGCACTTAATTTCTATCTTCGCGATAAAAACCCATATATCTGGGATGTTTCGTTCACAACCAAGAATATAGATACGCAATAAATATTTTCGATATAACCCTCTAAAAATATCATGAAACCAATTGCCTGTGTTGTGCTTCCCACATATAATGAAGCACAAAATATTTCAATATTATTACCTGAAATATTTGCACAATCCGATAAAATTTCCTCTCATGAATTGCACGTTTTGGTCGTAGACGACAGCTCTCCCGATGGAACAGCAGAAATTGTCAAAAAAATGCAACAACAATATCCTGCCTTGCACCTGCTGACTGGACAAAAAAGGGGATTGGGTGATGCATACAAGAGAGGAATGGCGCATGCCATTAATAAATTAAAAGCAGATATCATATTTGAAATGGATGCCGATTTTCAACACGATCCGGCTATGATCCCATTATTTGTCGATTTACATAAGCATGGATTTACTCTGATCATTGGATCCCGATTTCTACCGGGAGCAGAAATGCTAGATATGTCCTATTATCGAAAATTTCTGAGTTTATTTGGAAATTGGTTGATTCGATTTTTCGGAGGATTACCAAGACTTCGTGATTTTACTTCCGGTTACCGCTGTATCCAGGCAAGTCTTATAGAAAAGTGTGACTTCTCCCATCTGTCAACCACCGGTTATGCGTTTCAGACATCCTTGATTTTTGAATTATTGAGGAATGGAGCCCGAGTTTTGGAAGTACCAATTAATTTTCCGGAAAGACTCCATGGTGATTCAAAACTTTCGTTTCCTGATCAATTGGAATTTCTAATTAATCTATTAAAGATCAGATTTCTCGAGTCATATGAATTTGTCCGGTATCTGATTATTGGCAGCTTAGGAGTAATCGTTAACCTGGGGATATACATCGTTTTAACCAGAATATTTAATTTGAGGATAGAAATTGCAGACTTGGTAGCGATTGAATTCTCAATATTGTCTAATTTCTTCTTTAGCAATTTATGGGTGATTCGTGGATTTGAATCTACTAAAAACATATTTAAAAAATTTCTTTCATTTCAAACTGTAGTTTTACCTGCTGGAATGATAAATTTTATTGTTTTTATTATTTTAACCAATCTGTTTGGATTGTATGATATTATTGCAAATGTAATAGGTATTGCCGCGGGTATCCTCACCAATTATGGTTTAAATGCATTTTTGGCCTGGCGCAGAATATTAGACAGAAGAGTAAGATAATTTAATTGGTCCCAGCACTATTTTCTTTACATGATTTAATGAATAAATTTGTTAAATCATGAATCTCTAAATCAGTGCTTTTTCGTTTGGTATTAAAATGACTAAAAAATTTAAGATAAATGTATTGAGGGCAGTCCTATGTTATTTAATAATCTATCACAAAAACTTCGTAGGATATCTGCGACCTTTCTAATCTTTTTTATCTTATTTGCCAGTAAAATTCTTGCTCAAACAAGTGCCAAATATGAACCACCCGATGGCAGAGTAATTCATGGTTTGGGACAATATACCCCATTTTATTATTCTGAAGAAGAGAATTGGCAGGAGGTCAGTGAATATCAAAACGCGATTAATCATATTCCGATGGTCTATTCGGTTTATGCCATTTTAGATCCCTATGCAAACTCCCTGGATTCTACCGACTTCATAGACATTACTACAAACCATGGATATCCATATATTTTACTGGTCGGATTGGCATTGATGGACAGTTCCTACTTAAACGGGTATCAAATAAATATTCCGGTGAATGAAATATTAAGTGGTGCTCTTGATTACCGAATAATAGATATTGCTCAAAGGGTTAAAGCCATTGACGCACCGGTATATTTGAGACCTGGTTTTGAGTTTGGCGAGGGAAACCTGGGTATGCATAGTGATCCGAATATGACACCTGCGGAATTTACTAATATATGGATCCATATTTATAATATATTTGCCCAGCAGAATGTTAATAATGTGGCCTGGGTCTGGAATACGGTCAATCCGAACTTTTTTAATTATCTGGAATGGTATCCCGGAGATGAATATGTCGACTGGTGGGGGATTAACTTTTATACGCTTAGCCAGATTGAGAACAGCACTTCTTTCCTCAATGATGCGTCCTTACATGAGAAACCAGTGATGATTTGTGAATCCTGTCCGATTCATAATAATGGAACCTTAAATCCGGATAACTGGAACGACTGGTTTATACCTTACTTCAACAAAATCAGAAATAATACCCAAATCAAGGCATTTATTTATATCAGTGATCCTTGGGACCGGGGACCTTTCGCTATGTGGGCAGACAGCAGAATTAATAATAATGAATTGATCAGGAATAATTATGAAATGGAGATTGATGATTCCATTTATATTCATATGGATGAATATTTAGCCAATCCCAATATCATTGGTGACAATGTACCACCGGATTCGGTTATTAATTTTACTGCTGTGGGAGAAAATCAAATAGTTTCGTTGAGCTGGGAGAATCCAAGTGATCCGGATCTGGCAGGAATCCGTATTGTACGCAAAACCCAAGACTTTCCATTAAATCCGAATGATGGATTAATAGTTTATGAAGGGTTGGATACTGTCTATAATGATATACAGGTCCACAATGATACTACCTATTACTACGCAGCATTTGCATACGATACCCTTCCAAATTATTCATGGCCGGCTTTTGCATCAGCAACTCCATTAATCGTTACTGAAATAAAAAACGAAGAGCCTTATCAAGATCATGAAAGTATCCTTTTACATAATTCTCCCAATCCCTTCAATATGGGTACTATCATAAGCTGGAATCTATCGGTAGATGCCTATGTTGAAGTAAAGATATATAATATGTTGGGTCAAATGGTTTTCGATGCAGAAAGAAAATGGGAGAGAAAAGGAATAAAACAGATATATTGGGACACAATCGGATTACCATCAGGCATTTATCTTGGAATTCTTTTAGTAGAAAATAGTGATTTGGGAATTCATACATTTTCGATAAATAAAATGTTACTACTAAAATAAATAAAGCTCTGATTTATAGTGAAATTCACTGAATACTTTATTAAACATGTTTTTTCTAATTAAAATATATGGGTATATCATTTTTCTAATAATTACTGGTGACTTAAATTTGAGACAATGAAATATTTTGTTTAAAAAATTATGGAAGATTTATTGAAAAAAATTAATTCTTTTAAGGAGTTCATACGCTGGAATGACTGGGCTATTGACAAACTCCCGGTTTTTTTTACGGCCTGTTTTTATTTGATTCTAAAACAACCCGTTATTTCACATATTTTTATTTTAGATTTTTTTATATTTGTTATATTTATTTCCTGTACCGCGGTTTATGGATACTTAATTAATAATTTTGCTGATCTGGATATTGATTTTAAACAAGGAAAGAAAAATTCACTCAGTAATTTTTCCAGGACTTCTCAAATCCTTATTATCTTGCTGACTCTGGCTAGTGTTCTGGTTTCCGGTCTCTATTTTCAAAATAGAAGTTTTTTTATCATTTTATGGGCAATCCAACTTTTTACTTCTACATTTTATTCATTACCACCCATTCGTTTCAAGGAAAGAGGATTAATTGGTTTAATAATTCCTTTTCTGGCTCAATTGGTTGTGCCTACTCTGATTTGCTTCTCGATTTTTGGAAACCTCTATTCACTGGATACCCTGATTTTTGTACTTTATGGGTTCTTCAAGGGGGGAGCATATGATATTGGACATCAATATCATGATTATTTCAGGGATTTAAAGACCAAAACCAGCACCTTTGCGGTGAAGCATGGTTCCAATCTGATATTTAGTATATTCAAATTATTTATCATACTCGAAAGAATTGCTTTCATCCTTCTTTTAATCATTATTAGTCGAAATTTGTCGTACCTGACATTTTCTTCTCATATTCCGATACTTCTTCCGGTATTTCTGGTTTATTTTATTTTATTTCTGACAGTTGTATGGAAGGAGATTAAAGAGAAAGTCGTCAGTGATCCCTATTATGTAAATATCAGGGGGCTCTCCAATATATTACATATAATTATTCCAAATGTTGTTTTTCCGGTATATCTTCTGTTTATACTAATTTTAAAAGATTTTACCTATTTCCCATTATTGGTATTTTTCTTAATATGGATTTTCCCGACCCCATCCAAACTCCGGGGACAAATTCAGGCACTGATAAGATCCCGGGAATAAAAAGGTGTTCTAGGATCTGGTTGTCGTTGTGTGATATTTAATTGAATTATTCTATTTTTTGGAGTGAATCCACATTTTAAAAAAGATCTATGAACTCAGCTGTTTTGATAAATCAGAAATATACTTTTTGATGTTTTAGATTATTATAAATCCTCCTCTGAATAGCCACTGATAATAGCAAGTATCTCTTCGAGTAATATTTTGTACTCTGTAAACTTTTTTTAAAATACACGCTTGAATTGATTGTGTTGGGTAATTTATTTTTTTAAATTTTGCTAAGGTTCTAATTGTAAATTATTAATTTTAATAACCTTTTTAACCTTCAATATTTTAGAGGATTGTATTGGGAAAATTTAATATTTTTATCATATATATATTTCTACTTATTTTTACTACCCTTCCGGCTCAGCTTCCTATAAAACGGGATGATTTCAGGGGAACTTCCAGGAAGTTGTGGTGGCAATACGATAGGGAAGGTAGTGCTGAACTGGCAACCGTTGTTGATGGGATTTTGCGTTTGCGGATACCTTATACCAATGGAAACATACCTTGGTGTAATACCAGTCTATGGGATGGTTACAATATGTACTATGACGTCACGCTAACTGTTCGGGCAAGAGCCACAACTCCGGCCAGGCCGGGCAGCCGGGGGTGGGGTCTATGGTATACAAATCCGCTTGGTCAACCTTCTGAACAGGCCTGGTTTATGCAGGTCGGAGATTGTGATACCTGTGGTTATGATCCACCTTACGATCCGGCAAATGTATGGTGGCGCATATCAGCCGCAAATATGTATTGGTGGCCAAATCCCTGGATTGAGGAGTATGACATTGAGGAAAATATTCAGGAATGGCATACTTATAAAATTGTTAGGGATTATGATCCAAGTCCCGGCAATCCTGAATTTATTTTTTACATCGACGGTGTTGAAGTATTCAGATCTACCTTTGTTACGATAACAGAAAATCCAAACCTTTCTGTCCAAATTTGGAATGATAATCTGATCTATCCGCGAGATCCAGTACCTACTTATGTAAGAAGAGAATGGAATGATGATGCGCCTAATGAACATCCGGATGAGACAGTCCTCGA
>CAYVKM010000061.1:0-11878 GCA_964452045.1 uncultured Calditrichaceae bacterium | reverse complement strand
CTAAAGCTTTTAATGGAGATATTCTCAATGGAAATTCCAAGACAGTAGTTATTGATACTGTACTGAATCCTGGTCAGCATAATATCGAGATCTATGGTGATCAAAGCCCCATTTTGTATGACGTAACTGTCATAGGCTCATCAAATGGCGGAATCATATTAAATGAAACAGTGGAAGAAAGACCACCGTTTGGAAGCGGTGATAATTATCCTTGGAAAACTTATAATTTTCTCTGCCACGAAGGAGAAGTGTATATTTATGTCTCCGGATCTGCTGCGGAAGATTTGTCGCCTAGTTCCTTCGGTCGCTTTTATGCAGATTTTGATAACTCACAGGACGAGGATATCCGGATCGTGCTGGACGGAAATAATTATGGCTGGCAAAATGATAATGCGATCTGGGGAAACCGTTTATTTGGCGAGAGCAAGTCAATCCTTGTCCATGAATATCTGAGCCGAGGATCTCATACCTTACAGATTTACTCCAATAACCGCCCCAGATTACATAGCGTTGTAATCTACGGGGAGAATGATGATGTAGCATTACCGGTTACCCTTAATTTCTTTAATGTAGAAGCCCAGGTTAATAAAAATGTTATCGAATGGAAAACTGAATCAGAACTGAATAACTTTGGATTTAATTTGTATAAAGCACAGTCTGCTACTGATAAGCGGATTGAGGAGTTAAATTTTACACCTTTAAATCATGAAATAATACCTGGTGCAGGAAGTTCAACCCAACCTCATACTTATCTTTTTGAAGATGAGGATGTAAGCAATGGTCAGTACTACTGGTACCAACTGGAAGATGTGGATTTTAACGGGGTTTCAAAAAAACACGAAGTCCGAAAAATATATCGGAATGAAAACCTTGCTCAGGATTTTATGATATATCAGAATTATCCGAATCCCTTTAACCAGGGTACAATTATTGAATATGAATTACCCTCTCAATTAAATGCCGAAATATCTATCTATAATGTCTCTGGGCAACGGATTTATTTGCGGAATCTGGGATTAAAACCGGCGGGAAAATACCAGTTTTATTGGGACGGAAGAGATAATCTTAACAATCATTTGTCATCGGGTGTTTATTATTATAGAATTAAAACTGAAGTTGGATCAAAAATTAAGTCACTCCTACTCCTTAAATGACGGTTCACTTACGTTTCCCTAATATTTAACGATAGCCGCTTTATATAAGGGGAGCGAATATTAATTAGTGATCCCACTCATTTAAAATTCAGAATCAGATTTGACGAACAATCCGCACAATTTCTTTTCGTCAATTATAGTAAATTAAATTGTTATATTTTCTTATTAATACACAACTTTTTAAATAGTACCGGTATTATGACATACCAGTGGTTCTATTTTGATCTAATTTCCCCGGATGATTTAATGATCGTGGTTATATTTCATGGTCGTCCGTATTTTCTCAGCTTTGATATTTCAATTTTAGATATTTGTATCTACAAGGGTGGGTTGAAAAAACAGTATGGTTATACTCAACCAGCCGGGGAATCGGTATTCGAGAAATCCCCGGTTAGGGTTTCTGTATCCCAAAGTCACCTGATCAAATATGATGATCATTACATAATTAATATCGATGAGAAGGATATACAAATGCAGTTGGAATTGAAACCAAGTTTCGACCACTGGAAACCATTTGAGATTCCACTGTATAAATCTGAAAAATATTATTTTAATTGGCAGATTTATTCTCCCTATCTTCATGTGACCGGATATTTTAGTACAAATGGGAAAAAAACGTCAGTCGAGGGCAGAGGTTACCTGGATTACAATGAAGGGAATTATTTGTTTAATAAATTTTTAAAATCCTGGATATGGGGGCGATTCTATTCATCTGTGGATGTTTTCATTTTTGGATCGCTCTGTTTTAAAAATAATGAGATATATCAGCCGGCTATTTACGTAGACCAGCAGAATAGTCGAATCTTTGAGTTGGCAAAATCGGTCAAATTCGATGGATTGAAAATTGAGATACCTGCCTCTGATTTTAGGGATGGATTTCAGATTGATAAATTTGATAGAATTGATTCGGTAAAATTGCTTATGTCCAAAATTCCACAAAGTATGCGGTTCTTTCGTAAAGTTCATGAATATTCTTTTGACCGCCTAAACCGAACAAAATTTGGCAGAAAAATCACTCCCGCTTTCGTCAACATCAATTATGATAGATTTAAAACAACTTCCTGTTTGGATAATACCTCATCTTATCAGGGGATTTTGGAGACGATGAAGTTTTTATAAGATATGAGTAAATATCTCAAAACTTTTTCCGAAAAATGTAAATCGCGAAATTGCGGTTCAAAAGCCTCTCGTTTATCCCTGCTACAAAAGCATGGATACAAAATTCCGAGAGGATTCTGCCTTACAACCGATGCATTAACACTGACCTTTCGAGAGAACCGGATTAATAATTTGCTAGATAAGGCAATAAAAGTTATTCGTAGCGGCGGAAATGTTACTTCCTGTTTTCAAGAAATCCAAGGCCATATAATAGATTCCAGACTTCCTCAGGTTGTTACTCTTGAACTGGAAAATAAATTAAAATCTTTTGAGCTAAAAAAAGTTGCTATCCGTTCTTCCGCTTTATCTGAAGATTCGAAAAATTTCTCTTATGCTGGAATGCTTGAAACGGTCTTAGATGTTCAGGCTGACATTTCGCTTGTAGAAACAGGAATAAAAAAAGTTTGGAGTTCGCTGTTTACTTCAAAGGTACTCCAATATAATTCCGAGATAAAGAATATAAATTTCGAATTTTCAACCGGGGTGATAATTCAGGATATGATTTCCCCTCAAAAGTCAGGAGTCGCCTTTAGTTTGCATCCAGTCACCAATGATCGGAATGTTATATATATAGAAGAAACTTCGAAAAGCGCTGATAAAATTGTTGACGGAGAAGTGATTCCCGAAACCCATGTGGTTTTCAAAAAGGATTTGACCGGAGAAGGGGATAACCCCTGGATAAGACAATTATCCGAACAGCTTATTCAAATGGAGAATATTTTTGGAACACCCGTGGATGTGGAATGGGCCCTCGATGAGGCAGGTATTATATTTTTCCAGGCCAGACCCATTACGACTTTACATAAAAATAGGGTGGTCAGGGTGTGGACAGATGATAATGTTGGAGAAGTGTTACCAGCGGTGGTAACACCACTGACCTGGAGCATTTTGGGTCCAATGACAAATGCCAGTTTTTTTAGGGTATTACATAGACTGCGTATGAGTTCTAACGCCAGCAGAAACTTATTTAAATTGATTAATGGAAAAGCATACTTTAATCGGAGCTTATTTGAGCAATCCCTTCAAAAGATTTTTCCGTCGGGTATTACAGAAAAGAATAAATCAAAAATAAAAATTTGGCAATTAGCCCAGACACTCGTTCGCTTCATTTATATAGGTTCTCATTTCACCTTCCTGATTTTTTGGTTACCGATACTTACCCGACAAGCTGAAAATAAAATGGCATTTTATAAACAACGGGACAGGATTGATGATGCGGATACAGAATTTTTATTGCTAAAACTTCGGAGAATATTACATTATCAGAGAGAACTGATGTATCTCCATGTCGCTAATACATACCTGGGTGATATATTTCTTCAATTGATACTCAAGGTCGAAAAAACGGTTGGGTCTAATGGTGAGAAACCTTCGGTGTTGGAGATGATCTCGAATATTGGTGAAGCCAGATCTGCCTCCGGGGGAATGGCGCTGAAAGCGCTGGCAGACTCTATGAGGGATTATTTAGAAGGTCAGAGAATAAAATATAGTGACTTTAACCAATTTTTTAATTTGTGTGAGAGAGACGAGGTGTTAAAAAAGAAGATTCAAAGATTTCTCGATGATTATGGATATATGTCAGATCAGGAATTTGAACTCTCATATCCACGGTGGTCCGAGAATCCTGCATCACTTTTGGAAATTTTGCATAAATTGATTGTCGATTCAGGAGATGAAAAGATTTTCGTCAATAAGATCAGAACAAAGGCTCCAGATGGAATCACCCCAGGAATTCATAAACCGTTTTATCTAAAAATTTTGAATATCCCGATCAAATTAATCAAACTTTTCAACCGGAATCGTGAGAATTTAAAACAACGATTTATTGAGATTCATTTTGATTTGAAAAAGCTCTTTTTGATAATCTCCGGCTTCTTCATTGATAAAGGTATTATTCAAACCAGGTCAGATGTATTTTTTCTTGAGGTGAATGAGATAAACAATATTCTAGATAATATTGACAATAAATCCAGTATTGAACCGAAAATAAAAATTGAAAAGAATCGGATGATTTATGAACATAACCAGAAACTTAAACATCCAGTACCAATGATTGAGATAAACGGAAAATTTGAAGAACAGGCAGATTCATCAATTTCTACTCAATTAAGCAGGCAAGGGATCCCTTGTAGTAGTGGGATTGTAGTCAGTACTGCCAGAGTTATAAAAAAATATTCTGAGGCAGATAAATTTAGGAAGAATGAAATTTTAATTACCCATTCGGCTAACCCGGGTTGGGTACCTTTATTCCTGCTTGCCACTGGCGTTCTTACTGAAATTGGCGGCGCACTCTCCCATAGTGCCATCATTGCCAGGGAATACGGCATCCCAATGATAGCATCGGTATCGGATGCATGCAGATTCATTAAAACAGGAGACCTGATTCAATTAGATGGCACTTCCGGTGTGGTAAAAATATTAAAACGAGAAATGGCTTAAATTTGAATAAGAAGGCTTTATTTATTCCGAATGATATAGGGGGTGGACTTGGTCATGTCCGGCGTTGTAATTTATTTGCCAAAATCCTGAAAGACGACGGGTGGGCAACTGCCTTTATTACCCATAAAAAAAATACCCGCCATTATATTGACACTTCAGATCAGACTTATTATGTTCCTTTTACTCTGGATCAATGGTCATCTTTGATTCGTTCCAGGATAAGTCCGGTTCACTTTCGACCCCAACAGAAATTATTAACCGAACCTTATTTTTGGGAATTTGCCGGACTCGATTATCAGGTTCTTCGTGATGGATATTTTACACCATCTATTGTACGGCATCGTTACCGCAAACTGGCTCAAATTGTCAATCACTGGAAACCGGATATTATTGTTAGCGATGGGCATTTATTATCATATTTCTTAGGAAAGATTTTTGGAATTCCGGTTTTCCAACTTGTAAGATTTGCGGTGTTTCCTGGTCAGGATAATTTTCTATGGTGGAAACAAATTCCAGATACTTTGGTTCCCCCATCATCCACCAAAGCTTTTGTTCCTTTATTTGAGAGAATAAATGAGGAACCATTCCCGCAGGCAAATGGATTACTTAAAGGTGATGCTTATTTTATCCCCGGTACACCAGAGTTGGAGCCGATCAAAGCACAATCCCCGTATTTGTTTTATGGATATTACATTGATACTCAATGGGATGAGCGATTGATTAAAATCGACCAGAAAAAGAGACTTAAAAAAATATATATCACGGTGGGTGGAGGTGCTAAAAGAACTCATGTTGAAGAATATTATCGCATGATTTTGCACTCTTTAATCAAAGAAAAATTCCAGTTAATTTTTTCCGATCCTTTTGAAGTTTTAATGTCGGACAAAAAAAATATAAACTATCCTAATTTAACTATTTTAAAATGGGTGGAATCCTCAACCGTCTTTCCTTATTTAAATTTAGTTATTCATCATGGGGGCTATGGAACCACCATGGAATCCTTATGGTGGGGAATCCCATCACTGATTATCCCATATCATTCGGAGCAGGAGGGTAACGGGCGGCGGATTGAAAAATTAAAATCCGGAAAAGTAATTTCTATAGCTAAAGAACCATATCTGCCAGTGATATTTAATTATTATTATGGGCAGACATCGATGCTGGGTGGATTCGACTTTCGGCTCACCGAGGGAGAAATAAATTCGGCGGTGAAAGAATTAATCTCAAATGAAGAATACAAAAATGAAGCGGTGCGGCAAAGTCATCAATTAAAATCACAATTTGATCAGCAGCAGATTCTTAATTTTATCCAGGCGAATTCGTAGAATGAATGAAATAGCACCAAAAAACCATTATTTTAATCGGGAATATATGCGATCAGAACGATTATTATCGTATATTGATCAGCTAGCCGTTTTGTCAAAATTTAGTATTCATTCTGATACAATTTTAGAGGTAGGGAAAGGGAATGGATATTTCTCGCATTTTATTCAGACCTATTTTAATCAGACTGTGAAGACAGTTGATATTGTTCCTGAATTGAAACCGGATTTTTGTGTTGATATCAGTAGCGGTGAATTTACTTTGCCTATGACTTTTGATATAGGTGTCTGTTTTGAAGTAATGGAACACATTAAATGGGATCGATTGAATACTGTGGTTGAAAATTTAAGAAAATATGTGAAGAAATATCTTATTATTTCGGTGCCGGATGCGAATTTTTTTCTTCAATTCAAGCTGAATCGACTTTTTTTAAAATATATTCCGCTGAATCTCACTATCTCAATCCCGAGATTTATTAAAAACAATGAGACAATAGTAGACAGTCACTTCTGGGAAATTGGCATAAATCATTCCCAGCGAAAAATCACCGGCAAAATTTTAATTGATGAAGTATTCGGGGGTGAAAATGTTCTTTTGCATCATCGGGGAAGACAATTTCCTGGCCATCACTTTTTTGTCTTAAAGGGAAGTGCCAGATAATGGATTTACTTCCGGAAGATTCTTATGAATTTTATAAAAAATCCTCTATTCATGGTGTAAAGTGGACCGGGGCTGCTGAATTTTTCACCAGAATTTTACAATTTGTGGTCACAGTTGTACTTGCACGTTTATTAACGCCGGATGATTTTGGATTAATCGCACTTTCTCTGGTGGTCGTTTATTTTATTCAGCTGGTCATCGATTTTGGAATATCCTCAGCAATAATTCAAAAACCGGATGTCTCTTCCAAGCACTACAACTCCTCTTTTCTTTTGGTGACTCTGTTTTCAGTGCTGATATCGGTTCTTTTCTTTTATGAATCAAGCCTTATAGCCGATTTGTTAGGTAATCCTAATACTTCTCAATTGATAAAATATCTGGCGTTATTAGTAGTATTGAATGGCCTTAATTTTTTACCAAGAGTTCATTTAACCCGCCAGCTCGAGTTTAAGAAAATTGCTATTGCTGAGCTTTTATCTATTGTAGCATATGGAATTTTTACGATCGTATCCGCTTTCATCCTGAGGAATGTATGGTGTTTTGTGATTGGGCTAATTAGCGAACACCTTGTTCTTGGTATCTTTCTCTGGATTTTCAGCAGGTTAAAAATTAGTCTGGAAATTCATTGGTCGGCATTAAAAGATCTTTTTAACTTTAGCTCAGTGGTTTTTGGAACCCGCCTTCTGAATTTTTTCAATATTAATGTATTGATGATCCTGATCAATAAATTTTTCGGTAGTTTCTCTTTGGGATTGTTCTCATTGGCCTATCAAATTATCGATCTACCTACCCAGCGGGTTGCAAAAAATATCATGAAAGTAATGTATCCGATATTATCAAAATTACAAAAGAATACTAAAGATTTTGAAAAAATATTATTGAATTCATTGTTGGTTATTACCTTAATTATTTTTCCCTTTTTTACATTGTTATTTCTTCTGGCTGAACCGTTCGTGCTTGTTTTTTATGGCACCAAGTGGATTGAAGTGGTACCATTCATTAAAATTTTATGTGTGGTTGGAATCATCAGATCGTTGTGGACTGGTATCAGTGTGGTGTCCATGTCTCTTGGACGACCCGGCTTCGAATTTTTTTTGAATATAATATTCTCTGCAATATTCTTTCCCAGTATTTACGTTTTGGCCAGATTTGGACTGATTCCGATTTTAGTTTCATTCTCATCAATATTAATTTTTGTATTCTTATATGGATATTTTAAAATTTTCAAATGGCTGGGAATTCAGTGGGGAAAAATTTATAAACAATTTCATTCTACTATATATTCTAATGTTTTAGTTTTTGTCTTTATCTATTTGATAATCAATTTTCTCCCAATTGATTTTAATCAATCGATTTTATTTAAATTTTTGTTAATTGGAATCCTTGGGTTATTAGTATATTTAGCAATTTTATATCTATTAGATAAAAAATATCTAAGAAATGTTATCAGGCAATTTGTCAAATCGTGATACTTTGGATTTATAATGGACGATATTTATGATGCAGTGGTAGTAGGCGGTGGACCATCCGGCAGTACTTCTGCCTGGCATCATTCAAAATTGGGGTTAAAAACCCTTTTGATTGACAAGGCTTTCTTTCCCAGGGATAAAGTCTGTGGTGATGGAATTCCCAATAAGGTTCTGAGACTCATGAAGGAAATGGGCATCTCTGGTGATGAATTGCAGAAAATCGGGTATCGAATAGATGCTATGAAATTATATTCACCGGAAGGAAGCCTTCTAAAATATGGGGAGATGAATCCGGAAAGTGAAGCGAAAAGCTTTTGTAGTAAACGCCTATTGTTCGACAATTTGCTTTTTCAAAAAGTTAAAGAAATAAATCCACACGTCTACGATGGTATTAGTCTGGAAAGTCTTCAGTATACAGGGAATGATTATATCCTGACCTTGAAAAACCGAAAAACAGATTCGGAAATTCAGATCACCACACCTCTGTTGATCGGCGCTGACGGTGCAAAATCCAGGGTCAGAAAATTATTGAATTTGGAGACGGTTGATCAAAATTATAAATTTGATGGATTTCGTCTTTACGCTAAAGCTGACTATTTTGAACCGGTGATTCATATATTTTATGATGAGGTGACAACCCCTGGGTATTTCTGGATATTTCCGGTATCGGAAACTATGGCCAATCTTGGAATAATGGTTGACAAGAGTACCTGTCAAAAACATAAAACGAATATCAGAGATATGTTTTACTATCTTTTAAAGAATAATAAAGATATTAAAGAGCAATTGGATAGAGCAGAATTAATTGATGATCCACAGGGATGTCCACTGCCACTTGGCCATCAAAATATCCAGACCATTACTGATGGTGCTATGCTCGTCGGTGATGCTGCTTCGATGATTAATCCCATCACCGGTGGAGGTATTTATTACGGGATGATCAGTGGAATGATGGCGGCACAGGTTTCTTTAAAAGCCTCGAATTCCAGGCAATATAAAATGAAAGATCTCTTTAATTTTTCAAAGTTTTATGAGGATCAGTTAGTCCCTGGGTATAACGTGGCCAATCGGATGCGGGACTATTTCGGCGAAAAAGAGAAGGTTAATAGGTTGTTTCGGAAATGTGACAGTAATAGAATTTATAAAAATTTATTAATTTCACTTTATGGACGTCCTGTATCAAAATATTTTTATCTGAATCTAAATTTCTGGATGTCGCTGGTTAGGGGGTAAGACATTCTAATATTTTTCAATTTAGTAATTGTGTACTTTAATGATTGAATCTAAAATAAGAGAATTCTATGAAATCTAATTTTATTCTTCTCTCCTACTTGTTGGTATTTTTATTTCTTTCAAAAATATTGGCTCAACCGAATTTCGGAAAACATACAATTTTTTATCCTCTTAATATCGCTAAGAAAGTATCTATAGGTGATATTGACAGAGATGGTGATATGGATGTGGCAGCTGTTGCTAGCAATCAGAATAGTGATTCTATTAATGTTATATGGTTTGAGGATATAGATGGAACACAAAATTATCATGAGCATGTAATTTCTACTAATTATTGGGACGCAAGAGCGGTCTGTGTCGGTGATCTAGTTGAAGGAGGTTATCTCGAAATAGTTACCGGGGCTCGAAGTCGCAGAAGGCTTACCGTATGGCAATATGACACGATTAATGACATATGGATAGCTGATAGTAGCTTCACGACTAGCTCGCCCAATAATTATTCAATATGTATAACAGATTTAAATAGTGATAGTTATTTAGATATCGTAACAACTTTTGGTCCTACAACCAATGGTGTATATTGGTTTCAAGGAGATGGATCAGGGAATTTTGAACAACGGACGATCTCAGAAAGATTTGAGAATGCCGTGGACCTTGATGTTGGAAATATTGACAATGACGATTATAAAGATATTGTCACTGTAGGATTTATTGCTACTGGTGAGAATGTTCAATGGTTAAAGAACGATGGCACACCTGAGAATGGGGGTTGGACGGTTTCTGTAATTGAGCAAAACTATAATCAACCCAACACTGTGGATCTTGCCGATATAGATAATGATGGAGATTTAGATATACTTTCTGCGGAGTTTTTTGCTGCAAATGTTTCCTGGTGGGCGAATAATGGTAATGGCAGTTTTGGCAATGAGCAACCAACTCCTTGGGTTGCTCAGATTAGAAGTGTACGTGGAGAAGACATAGACGGCGATGGGGACACCGATGTACTGGCAGCGGCTGATATAAATAATAGAATTTCCTGGTTCGAGAATAATGGTAATCTTGCTTTTACTGAAAGAATTATTACCGACGATTTTACTTATGCTTATTTCACGATTCCGTTTGATCTAGACGGAGATGGCGATGTCGATGTGATTGGTAGCGCTCAGGGAGTTACTCCGCATTTTTCAGGTGAAATCGCCTGGTGGGAAAATGATCTGGATGATGATCAACTGATAGCAGGTGCCGGTTCTGGTACATTTTGGAATGGTAATGTGGTAATTAATTTTAGTTCGGGTCCGGCAGATTCAGTAACCGTTTTTTATAACGCGGGCAAAACACCCGATAAAAATTCTCTGGGCCTTGGAATAGATCACATAGCAGAAAGAGGTTATTATACCATAACCACACAAAAGTCCAGTTATGATGCTGGTATTGATTTTCATTATGGCAGTGGATATGTTCCCGAATGGAGTGCCATTGATAATGAGGATGAGTTAGTGATTTGTTTCTGGGATGATACAAACTCGGAATGGGTGATTGCCGGAACCTCCCAAACTGTTGATGCTGACAATGATAGTGTAACCGTGAACGGAATTTCCGAAATATCATTGACTAATTTCCGGCCATTTTCAAAATGGACTATTGGTTCCAGAACTTCTGACAATCCATTACCGGTACAGTTACTCGCTTTCTCTGCGGAAATTTTAACAGATGGCATAAAACTGAATTGGTCAACTGCCAGTGAGATTAATAATGTTGGTTTCGAAATCTGGCGTTCTGAAGTAGAAGACAGCAATTATGTTTTACTCTCAGACTATCGTTCAAATGTAAATTTGGTGGGTGCCGGCAACTCCAATCAGTTAAGAAATTATTCATATACTGATATCAGTGTTCGGGATAATTTTACTTACTGGTATAAATTAATTGATGTTGATGTGAATAACCAGAAGACAATACATGGACCACTCGAAGTTACCTTCATCCGGATTTCCATTGCCAGCTCATTTCAGTTGGCACAGAATTATCCCAATCCGTTTAACGGTTATACAAAAATTCCCATCTATCTTAAATCTCAAACCTTATCCGGATCGGCAAGCGGAACCCTGCGCATATTCAATCTGCTGGGAGAGCAAATCAAAAACTTTGATCTTAACCTTCTATCATCCGGAAAGAATGAAATCCAGTGGGATGGAAAGGATAATTTTGGGAATACTGTCGCCTCCGGTCAGTATTTTTACCGGGTCAATTTAAATGGTGAGAGTCAGTCCCGAAAATTGATATTAATCAGATAATAGCACTTTTTGATCAGCGATTATTTTATACAGTTTTCATTGAATTTTATCTGTACTCCTGTTATATTAAAATAAAACTTTTCTATTATTAAGCAGGAGGGGCCTCAATGATTAAAAGTTACCAGTTAAAAGTGTTGAAAAATTCCGTTTT
>CAYVKM010000060.1:0-23242 GCA_964452045.1 uncultured Calditrichaceae bacterium | reverse complement strand
TCGACAAATCAGATTATCAGGTGCCGGATGTTTCCCTGAACCTGAAACAAATATACGATTTTACCTGGTCACCGGACAGCCGCTATCTGGCCTATTCCAAAATGAATGTCAATCTGGTATTCCAACTTCATATCTATGAACTTAAGTCGGGTAAAATCCATCTGGTGAGTGATGGATTGTTTAACGATTTTCAGCCGGTATTCACCCGCAATGGTCAATATCTGTTGTTTATTTCCAATCGCCGGTTCAATCCAACCTTTGGCGATTTTGAATGGCAGATGGTCTATAAAAAAGTTGCCGGTGTATATAGCCTTATGCTGAACAAAGATGGCGAACCCTTGTTTCCCTTCCGGGATGATGAAGTACAAACAGAAACACCCAAGATCATGGCCTCCTCCAAAACAATTAAAACTACTAAAATGGAGATCGATTTTAATGGTCTGGCCCAACGTATTCAGGCTTTCCCGTTAGATCGGGGAAATTATCGTAATCTGGCTGTGAACGATTCTGGCGTTTTTTATCTGAATGCCGATGAAGGGGATTATAACCGGTTTGAATTTCGTGAACTTACTCCCAGAGACCTCTACTTCTTCTCCTTTCAGCAGCGTGAACAACGGCCTGTAATTGATCAGATTGATGGATTCAAACTTTCCGGAAATGGTTCAAATATTGTTTATAAAAAAGAAAAGAGCATTGGCATTATCGATCCGTACCAAAAAGAAGCCGCGCCAGATACTCTGGATCTTTCCGGACTTCAGATGTGGTTGGACCCGGTGAATGAATGGGAACAGATCTATAATGAGGCCTGGCGGAGGGAACGCGATTTTTATTACGATCCCAATATGCGTGGATTGGATTGGAATGCCATGAAGATAAAATATGGCAAATTGGTTCCTTTTGCTTCATGCCGTGGTGATATCACCTATCTCATTGGAGAATTAATTGGTGAATTGAGTACTTCGCACACCTATGTCTGGGGCGGCGATGATAAACAAGAACCGGTCGAAGTTAATGTGGCTATGCTGGGTGCGGACTATGAAATTGATAAGGCCAATAATCGCTATAAGTTCAAAAAAATTTATCGGGTGCCGGAGTGGACCGATGAAATTTACCCGCCACTCACCATGCCAGGGGTAAATGTAAATGAAGGTGAATATCTGTTGGAAGTCAATGGCACATCCATTACCGCGGATAAGAATATTTACAGTTATTTCCAGAATCTGGCAGATCAGCAGGTGACACTTACAGTGAATACAAAACCCACCCTGAACGGGGCACGCAAAGTTGTGGTTAAACCACTGGATAGTGAAGCGGATTTACGTTACTTGGACTGGGTAGAGAATAACCGGTTGCTGGCAGAGAAAGCATCCAACGGTGAAATTGGGTATCTTCATTTTCCGGATACCTATACCGGATCGACAAAAATTTTTCCGAAATTATACTATTCCCAAACACAGAAAAAAGGTTTGATCGTTGACGAGCGGTTCAATGCCGGCGGATTGGATCCGGATATCTTTCTCTCCCGGTTGGACATGAAGCCGCTTTCCTACTGGACCCGCCGGAATTCTCATGACCAGGTCTCTCCATTTATGAGTAATAATGCTCACCTGGTTTGCATCATCAATAAGTATGCCGGTTCAGGTGGGGATGAATTTCCTTATCTGTTCCGGAAAAAAGGTATGGGACCGATCATAGGCACCCGCACTTGGGGCGGACTGGTGGGTATATCCATGTTTATTTCCTTAATTGATGGTGGCACGGTAACTGTCCCCGACTACCGGATTTATGGCACCGATGGTAAGTGGATTATTGAAAATGTTGGAGTGGAACCGGACATCGAAGTTGATCTGGATCCGGTGGAAGTCTCCCGGGGCTATGATGCCCAGCTCCAAAAAGCTATTGAAATACTAAAAGAACAGATTAAGAAGGATCCCAGACCCTGGCCAAAACATCCCTCATTTCCGTTAGAATAGGGGACTTAATATCGGGGCCATCCTACCCAAATGTGGGATAGCCCCTGTATTTTTTAGATTTTATCTGAATCGGATTCCAAGAGTCACAGTAAAAGTTGGCGCAACAGCGCCGGCTTCTCCTGGCGCACCGGCGATAATGATAACCGGGATCTCTGCCCGGATATCTACATTACCCGCGAATTTATACCCTGCGCTAGCGTCAAGAACTGTACCACCTGCCGTCCCGTCAGCCGACTGTTTACCTCCGCTTCCTGGCAGAGGGGTTCCCAGGCTAATGTCGGTATCACTCTTTTCCTCCCAATCAATAATCTGTTTTAATTTAGAACATGTATATTCTTGGATTAGAACATACTTAACTCATGTTATTATTGGTAAATGTGTAATCCAATTGGTTCAAAACTATAAAGGAAATATTAGACCTAACACTAAATTACTTGACAAAAATAGGCCAATTTGATATATTGAGAAAGGTATTCATGAAAACAAATATAGTAGGCGAAGGAGGAAAACTTTGTCACTTTCTGCATTCTCATCACTTTTGTGGTGAATTGAGGATTTCAGACGAATTTTTGCCTAAGTTTATGGGAGATCTAATCTTGTTGAGTAATTTCACAAAATTTCGTATCAACTTTTGGGCTGATTTTTTTTCATAATCTATTAAAGAGATATATAGAGTCATTTACATAGTTTGAATTGGGAATTCTTTTGACTGTATTTAGTTTTCCCAGCTATTTTTGCTCAAAAATGAAAACCTATTACGCTCAGATTAAGATATTTACTCTCCCTAATATTTGTTATCACAAATTTTGCTCCCTTTTAAAAGTAATTAATATCTTTAAAATATATTCTCAATTATTGTTGAATCAAAAATCACGATTGAAAAATCAATGAGTTAATTTTCAATAGAAAATGTTTTAGTACAATCGGATTTTTGAATGAGAGAAAAAATTCAAAAGAAATATCTCGGAGCAATAAAACAGAACAGTAAATGGACCTGATAGAATATCAAAAAATTAGTTTTTTTATTTTTAAATCATAAGTGAGGGGAGAAAAATGAAAAAGCTGTTATTTTCAAAATCTAATATCGGTTACTTTGTATTTCTCGTTCTGGTTTTGGGTTTGTTATTACGTAATTTTTTGTATTCTGATTCTTACCGACCACAGCAGAATCTTTATGGTGCCCCAAAATATTCTATGGAAAATTCCAATGCGCTCATGTGCTGGATGGGAGCTGATGGGATGTCATCCCATAATCCTCTGACAGACAATGCCGGTCTAATTTTTCCGAGAGGTACAGCGTCGGTGGTGTTTCAAGATGGCATTGTCTGGGGTGGTTATGTAAATGATAGCAATCAACCTGCTTTGCGAGTCGGGGGACAAACCTATCAAATTGGTACAGTTGAAGGATCTATTCTTTCTCCCGGAGTGGCTGAGGATCCAAATTCACCCAATGTAAGAATCTGGCGTATCCGACCTGATTTTGCCAGAGCTAATTTAAGATTAGAAGCAATTGAATTGGGGCGAACCGAGGAGCAGATTCGAAACCAGTATGCTTTGGACTGGGCCGAATGGCCGTGGCAGAAAGGTGCCCCTTTTTATGATACCGGATATCTTGGAGCAAATGGTATAACGATTATTGGCGCACACAATGGCGTGTTAGACCGTGGTGAAGATCTTAACTCCAACGGAATTCTCGATCCAGGTGAAGATGCCAATGGAAATGACATTCTAGATGGCGAATTCCCTGGTATTGCCGACGCTGATCAAGTGACTTGGACAGTAGCAAATGACTTAGATTCATCTTTGACCAACCATCTTTATGGTTCCCCACCTATTGGTCTGGAAATGCAAATAACCTGGTGGAGTTACGATCAATCTCCCAGATTTAGTTTAGGCTTTAGTACTACTATTTTTAAACGTATTAGACTTATTTATAAAGGAACAAATTCTAAATTACCCACTGCAACCATTGATAGTATGTTTATTTCACAATGGTCCGATGTTGCCATTGGCTTTGGTGAAGATGATCTGTTGGGTTGCGACACCATCCGTGGAATGGGTTACGGTTATAATGGATATAATCAGGATAGTGAATTTGCCCTATTTGGACTTGCCCCACCTGCGGTCGGGTATGATTTAGTACAGGGACCGCTTAAAATAGGCATTGCAGGTGAGGATTTGAATAAAAATGGAATTGACGATTCACAGGATTATGCAATTTTTAATTTTAAATTGATTGGGCCCGGTTTCATCAATTTACCAATGACCTCATTTGGTTATACTGTTCCAAATCAAGGAATCCCTGATCCACAAATTGGTCAATACGATGGTACGCTTCAATGGTATAATCTGTTAAATGGATTTCGACCTACAAATGACCTTCAGAATCCAACACCTTATATTCATGGAGCAGGCCCAAATGCCGGATTACCCACCCGCTTTCCACTGGCTAGTTCCCCTTTCTATGGATCCGGTGATCTTGACGGGACCGGAAATAATTATTCTGCCGGAGAGCGTAAATTGATGATTTCATCTGGTCCTTTCAGCATGACAGCAGGGGATACCCAGGAAGTTTCATTTGCTTTAATTGGTGGTTCCAGCACCGATCGGATCTCGAGTTGTGTTTTGTTAACACTTGCAAGTGACTTCGCCCAAGTTATTTTTGATAGTCTTTTTCATACAGTTCCGAAAGCACCTCCGCCCCCTCTGTTCTCTGCCACAGGATTAGACCAAAAGGTAGTGCTGACATGGGATACCTCGAGTGAAGATTATGAAAATCTGAATTTTGAGTTTGAAGGTTATAATGTTTATCTGAGTTCCTCTCCATACGGGCCCTGGGAAAAAATGGCCACCTTCGATATAGAAAATAATATTACCACGATCCGAGGTTATGTTTTTGATCCGGTTTATGGAAATGTTATTTATGTCCCTATACAGAATGGACAGGATACGGGTTTACAACATTTTTTTCAATTAGATACAGATATGAATGGCAATCCTCTTACGAATGGTACCACGTATTATTTTAGTGTTACCGCTTACGATTACAACCCTCTATTTCCAACTCCAAGTTATGAATGTTTTCCGAATCCTGTTTCGGCCAGACCCATCGGAGCTGCGGGAGGAATGAATTACAGTTTAGCCGGCGTTGATAGTTCGGTTCTCCATCTTTCCGGAAATAGTACCGGGAGGGTCCTGGTTGATGTTATTAACCCAAATAGTTTGATTGATCATACCTATCAGGTTAACTTCGAAGAAAATACTAATAATGATCTAGTTTGGAATCTGTTCGATGTTGATGATAACAATACTCTTCTGTATCATCAGAGTGATTTAAACGGAGGCCCTTTTGCTCCAATCGTAGATGGCTTATTAGTCAGTGTTATAAATCCTCCAGCTGGTCTGAAAAGGGATGACATGTTCAGTACCCCAGATTCTACATTATGGGGATGGAAGGTAGTCTCTGGAGAACTACGTTTCAGTTGGAAAGGTGGTGCAAATGGATTCCAGTTCGAAGCATTTAGGGGTGCGATTGGTTGGAGCCAACCCGCTACATTATTTGGTTCCGGATACAATTATCCGGAAGAAAACCTGAAAAATGTTTTACTGGTTTTGGCACAGGCGGATACATCCGGTAATTTCAACATTGCCGATCCAAATGTCTCTTATGCATACCGGTATGGCAGAAATTTTAACCTGCCGCCGGCCCGGCCGGAATTTGTGCCGTTCATCATAAATACTGCAAGTGGCTATTCATATCAGGATTTTACCCAAAGCATACCTCTCGCCGCATTTGATATTGATGACCCGGCAAATCCCAGAAGACTGGTAATCGGTTTTCTGGAAAATAATGTTTCAGGTGGTTTGGTGAATGGGAAATGGTGGCCTCCCGACTATCATACAGCGGATAATTTTATTTCTACTGGTCCACGCGAATGGTTGTGGATTTTTGATGCTGACTACAGCTCCACACCCGACCCGAATTTTCAGGTTGAATTGACCGGGAATGAACTTCCAATAATGTATTGGTTAACTGTGGCACGCAATGGAAATGTTGCTTTCTCTCCCAACCAAAGCAGTGAAGATCAATTCGCGATTTATCCTAATCATACCCTAACTATTAATGATACCTTTCAATTCAATATTAATCCACCAATTCATTTTACAATTACCAAAGGCGATGTAAATGCGGATAGTACCATCGATGTGGCTGATGTGGTAAAATTGATCAATTATATTTTACAGAAGGACACATTGTCTGGGGAGCAACAGTATGCGGCAGATTTCAATAGTGATTTGCAAATTAATGTGACCGATCTGGTAGGTATAATAAATTCAATTTTGGGTATAGAAAGACTTTTCTCTAATGTCAACAAAGAAGAGTCGGTTGAAATTGGTCTAAGGAAAAAAGCAACTGTTGATCAAAATATCCTGAAAGTACCACTAGAAATTTTGACCGATAAAGAGGTCGCTGGTATCCAAATTGAATTGAATTACCCGCCGAAGGTATTAAAACCAATATTGGTAAAATTCTCTTCATCTCAATGGAATAATTCTTCGGTTGCTTTTAATTCTGCTCAAGCAGGAAAAGTGATTTATCTGTTCTATAATCTGAGGGGAAAAAGTTTGCCGATTGAAGACTTACCTGAATTCTGCTTCGAAATTTTGGAAGATAACAACCTTCTAAATTTGGATGTGAAATTGAGCAGCGCAATAATCTCAAACGCCAGTGGGAAATCTATGTTGATAACTTATTCTAATAAAACAGCATCAGTAGACTTAATTCCAAAAACTTATGAGGTATATCAAAATTATCCTAATCCATTCAACTCCTCAACTACGATTCGTTATGATTTACCATTACGGAGTAAAGTTACTATTGAAATCTATAATGTAATTGGTCAGAAGGTCAAAACACTCATGGATAAGAATTGGGTCGATAAAGGTCGGCATCGTATAAGGTGGGATGGATTAAATAATATGGATTGTTCTGTTTCTTCCGGAATTTATTTTATCCGGTTTCAGGCAAATGATTTTATAAAGCATTATAAAGTAATACTCTTAAAGTAAAATCTGTTTAAATAAAATAAAGTTAATTACATAAGTTTAAAACTTAATTGAGTCTAAAAAATGGGAGTAATTATAAGGTGAAACGATATCTATTTATTTTTACTTGCCTATTTCTTGCATTATTCAATCAGGCTATTTCGCAGGTTGATTTTCTTTTGGTAGAAGATGGCGCTGGGGAATCCGGACAGTTTAACAATTTACCTATAAAAATAATACTTGCGAACAATCATCCTTTAGCTGGATTGCAATTTATCCTGGAGTATGATTCCTCTGCTTTAGTGATTGATACAATTGTCCCTTCTTCACGTCTATCTGATATGAATTTCTATTCTCATGAACCTGAAAGAGGCCGCTTGATTTTTTTAGCAGCCAGTGTTTTTGGAAATCTTATTGAAAACGGTTCAGGTAAAATTTTGCAAATTGAATTTAATGTTAAATCCGGCATTTCTCCGCAGGCATCTGAAATATTTCTGAAAGAGATAGTATTTTCTGATTCTTCCGGTGAAAGTATTCCTGTGGCTGGAGCAAATGGGTATTTTGTAATCAGGGGGTCAAACATTCTACGAATTGAGAATGGATTTGAGAATGAATCACCAGATACCATAAGTGTCAATTTATTCAATGAATCACCAATTGGTGCATTGCAAATGGAGTTTGAATTCAATCCTGCAGTATTTTCTTTAGATACAATCTTACCTGTGTCAAGAATTCAGTTCATGGATTTAGAGTATAATTTACTTAGCCCGGAAGAAGCATCAATAATTATATTCAGCTTGAACCAGGATTCTATACAATCTGGAATGGGAGATATTTTGAGAATTGTCTTGGAGGTAAAACAGGGAGCTGTACATAATTCTTTGATGGTAAACCAGATACTTCATACAAACAATGTGGTTTTTTCTAGTCCTGCCGGAAGTACTTTATCGGAGGAAGATTATCCCGGTATATTTCTGGTAAAATATATTCCACCGGTGAGTGTCAATAATGGCAATTTTCCAACCGGTCTCCCCGAAACTTTTAGGTTATTACAAAATTATCCCAACCCTTTCAATCCGATAACCAAGATCCGATTTGCGGTACCTAAACCATCGCATATTTTGGTGGAAGTCTATAATGTATTGGGACAGCGTGTATCAACACTGGTGAATGAGGAGAAGCAACCAGGTTATTATGTGGTCGATTTCAATTCATCCAGTCTGGCGAATGGATTTTATATCTACCGGTTGGAAGCAAACGGATTCAATGCAGTGAAGAAGATGGTTATAACAAAGTAGTGCTTATGGTAAAATGAAATATTGAATCGCCTGACTAGTCCAAATCAGGCGATTCTATTTTAGATTATATTTTTTAATAAAGATTGTTTATCTAAAACGTATTCCGAGAGTCACGGTAAAGGTTGGCGCAATAGCGCCGGCTTCTCCCGGCGCACCGGCGATAATTATTACCGGGATTTCCGCTCGGATATCGACGTTGCCGGCAAATTTATATCCTGCACCAACATTAAGGACCGTACCACCAGCTGTACCATCAGCTGACTGTTTGCTTCCACCTCCCGGGAGGGGTGTTCCCAGGCTGATGTCGGTATCGCTCTTCTCCTCCCATTCCACACTTACCGCGGCAAAGCCAAAACCTACTACAAAAAACATCCCCTGGTTATTCGGCTGATAATTTACCAGATAATTGGCCAATACGCCAAAAACCGTGAGATCAGTCGTTTCAACGTAAGTATTATAATCTTCGGTAGTTTCCTCAAAATGTCCGGCATAGAAAACCGGACCAACTTCCAGGTAATTATTGCCTACCGGAAATTGATAATTAATGGATCCCCCATAAGCGATACCGCCATTAATATCCGTCCCAATTCCCCCTCGGATGCCAAACGTGCCGGTCGATTGGCTCATTACCGGGCAGGCAATTAGTAAAACCACACAAATCGTGACAAATATTCCGGTTAACTTCATCAGTAGTCTCCCGTGATTTTGTTAGACTAATATGATTAGTTAAGAAGAGATTTATTTTATTAACAGATGATACAATAAACGATTTGTTACAGCTTATCCGGACTAAAACTGTGAAATTTGATCTTCAATTAAAATATAAATGAATTTGCCTATTTTAGATATTATTTTTTATTTTTTTTAAATATTACACAAATGTATACAATTAATATCGACCAGTTTTTGAAATATTTATCAAAAATCCAAAATTATTGCCGGTTGAAATGACCAAGGAAGTTTTCAAATTTCATAAATTCTAATTCAAACCATAATTATGCTCTTATATTTGGGTTGATTTTTTATTCTCGCCATGCTAAATTAAGCGCCCTGAAAACTGGCGCGTTCGTCTAGGGGTCTAGGACGCCGGCCTCTCACGCCGGTAACACGGGTTCAAATCCCGTACGCGCTACTATTAAATTGCCTTCAGTCTACGGAAGGCAATTTTTTTAGCTGGTGGTATTCAATAAAATTTATTTCTAATTATAAAGAATGATGTTTGTTCTTTTAGTTTACTTGCATTGTCTAAAGCTTAATTTTCTATAATTGAGTATATAATTGAGTAATAGATGCGCACCCACTCTAGTAAAATGATCTTGACATTCTTGTAAATATTTAATATCATATTGAGAAATTGATCATTAGTCGGCTTCTGATAATTAGTTCTCATTGATATACTAAAAAGTGAAGTTGACTGTTTTTTTCAAAGGTTTTTGTTATCGATAACAAAAATTCAAAGTGTTTATCCCATAAAAATGAATTTTTACGGATTATCTTTTTCCTATCTTTTTCTGCATTGTGCTGAATTTTTGTCAATTAGATGCGGAGGTCTCATGAACATTATTAAAAACCTGCTGATACTGCTGTTTCCTTTGTTTTTGGTAATTGGTTGTCAGAATTCTAAAAAAATCAATATTGGATATTTAATGACTTCGGAGTTGCCTTCACCCGAGACTAAAGCAGTTCTCCAATGGCTTGAACAATCACAAATATTTAGTCCAACCCCTATTAAAATTGATCAGCTGAATAAAATCAATAATCTTGACGTTGTCTGGATCCATACTCCGGATTCAATGGTCTACAGAAAAGAGATTAATCAAGTGGATGTACTCACCGAAATAAAAAACTATTACCAAAAGGGTGGAAAACTTTTAATAACGGATTATGCTGCTCTGCTGCCATACGATTTGGAAATTGAAAGTGTAAAGCCGGAAACCAGACTTCTAAGCATTGAAGACGAATGGCTTTTTGATAAAAAAGGTTTTCAGAGTTTTCGTGGTCATCCACTGTTTTCAGGGTTGTTTGGAGGTACGTTTGTCTGGGACTCGGATCAGAACCAGCGAATTCCCACCATTGGATTTTTTGATAAAGCCTTTCCGAAGAAGGGAAAGGTAGTTGCTACAGAAAAATCCTACATTACTATTCATGCTGATCGCCGATTAGTTATTGAATATGAAAATACACCGGGCAAAATCATATCGGTGGGCGGATTTGTCTATTTTGCCAGGAAAAATCATCTGGATTATAATCTCCAGAAATTTATAGAAAATTGCCTCACCTATCTTGAAGGGCAGAATAAAGATGGGAAGATCACTTATTGGAATGAGTATAAAAATAAACCTGAAAAGTTTGGAATAGCTACCGAGCCCCTCGAGATGGATAAAAATCGCACCCTGAAATTAACTGATCTGCCGGATATGCTTCTAACCCGCGATAATTCTAAAAATGACTATTATGATGTTGAAGGTCGCAGGGCATTGATTATGGGAAAAGAAAAAGCGGGAATAGATGAATTCTGGGTACATCCTTTTCGAGTACTTCGAGATTATAAAGTCGGTTTAATCAATAAAGGAAAGGTCATCTGGCTGGACGATTTGCCGGTAAAAATAGAGGTGAGACCCGAGTCTTTTATCCGTAAGTATACTGCCCCTTTCGGCCAATTGCGTGAAGTATTGCTGCCCTCGTTAAATGATGCGGGAGGTATTGTACACTATGACACGGATGCTGCTCAATCGATTAAGCTGATTATCAAATTTCGTAGCGACCTCAGGTGGATGTGGCCTTATGATGAATATGCCATTGGGGATGTCTGGTATGCCTATGATGAAGCGCTGCAAGCATTCCATATAAAGGACTCGGCTGGGGATTTATATGCGGTTATCGGAGGTGATGATACTCCAATCCAATTATCCTATGGCCAATTTGAAGATATAGATCCTGCGCCTTGGGGTTTTACTGGCAAAAAAACAGATCTGAATCAGGTATTTGTAGCACTGGAGTATGAGCTAAAACCGGAAAGTGGAGGCTGTTTAAATATTGCCGTTGCCGGATCAAATCTCGGGCAAAGCGAAGCATTAAAAAATTACCGGAAATTATTAAGCAATCCTCAGATTATTTATGATGAAGCAGTTTTACATTATAAAAATCTGCTTGAAAATAGTCTGATCATCACATCCCCAAATCCGGAGTTCAATCAACTCTGGAAATGGGCTATTATCGGAACCGACCGATTCTGGGTCAACACGCCCGATTTAGGAACAGCTCTGGTCGCTGGTTATTCAACCACTGCCCGGGGCTGGAATGGCAGACATAAAATTAGTGGAAGACCCGGGTACGCCTGGTATTTCGGTCGAGATTCGGAGTGGTCCGGCTTTGCCATTGATAACTATGGTGATTTTAAACATGTTCGTCAACAACTCGTATTTTTGCAGAAATACCAGAATCTGATTGGAAAGATTTTCCATGAAATCTCTACCAGCGGGGTTGTCCATTATGACGCAGCGGATGCAACACCACTTTATATAATACTTGCTGCTCATTATCTGCGTGCTTCCGGTGATATGGATTTTATTCAGGAGAGCTGGAGCCACATTCAAAAGGCCATGTCATTTCTCTATTCCACAGATACAGATCAGGATGGGTTGATTGAAAATACCAATGTAGGACACGGCTGGGTAGAAGGTGGAAAACTCTGGGGTGCCCATACAACTTTATATCTGGCAGCCCTCTGGGCACAGACGCTTAAAGATGCCGCATACCTGGCCAATCACATGGGCAATTTTAACCTGGCCCGAAAATATGAAAACGATTATTCGGATGTCGTACATATTATAAACAGAGATTTTTGGAATGATAAAAATGGTTTTTATTATTATGGCAAAATGCCGGACGGCAGTTACAATCCGGAGCCAACAGTGCTGCCAGCTGTAGCCATGTACTACGATTTGCTGGATGAACAAAAAGTGCAGAAAATGTTGGAGACTTTTGCTTCAAATGGATTTTCCACTGATTGGGGTGTCCGAATACTCAGTTCTGAATCACCACTTTTTAATCCCCATGGGTATCATTATGGCAGTGTATGGCCCCTGTTTACTGGCTGGACGTCACTTGGTGAGTATACTTACGGGAATTCCGTGCAGGGCTTCTCTCATATTATAGATAATCTTCTGATAAAAAATCATTGGGCTTTGGGATTTGTGGAAGAAGTCATGAATGGTGCTAAATACGAACCTTCCGGTGTCTGTCCACATCAATGCTGGTCTGAGACCAATATTCTCCATCCAGGTATCCATGGGATGGTGGGATGGCAACCTAATGCACCGGAAAAGGAGGCCACGCTTGCACCGCGCTTACCAATCCATTGGGATTCGGCGGTAGTGGAAAATTTAAAGGTAGGTGAGTCAATTATTAACCTGCATAAAATCCAAGGTGAGAATGAAACAATATATACCTTGCGCTTAACGCAAGGAGGGCCTATTTCTTTGAACTTTCAACCGGAAATTCCCGAGGGAATGGAAATTAAATCTCTTCAGATAAATGGACAAGAAATAGATGGCCCCTGGGATATTAAACGGGGACTATTGCAAATTCCGGTACCGATACAAATAACCGGGGAACATCAAATCCAGATTGCTCATGTTAAAGGAGTCGGGATGGTGCCCAAAATCTCCCGGCCAGGGGTGGGGGAAGACTCAAAAGGATTTCGGATTATTCACAGCCGGTTAACCAGAGAACTTTATGAGGTTGTCCTGGAGGGAAAGAGTGGATCGACTCGAGATTTTGAAGTCAGAATTTTTGAGCAGAAGATTGAGCAAATAACCGGGGGCAAGATAATTGAGGAATTTCCCGGTAGAATCGTAAAATTCCAGGTAGATTTTCCAAGATCAAAAGAGCCATTTATCAGAAAAAAAATAACCTTGAAACTGATCTGATTTAAGAAAACAAGAAGATTGCTTTATACACCAATCAGAAATAATCTCAGAATTTATTTTGAACATTATATGATGATGGAGGTAACGTGACCAAGAAGGTAACAGCAAAGCAGATCGCCAATATACTGGGCATTTCGACCATGACTGTTTCACGGGCATTGAATAATCGTCCCAACGTAAATGAGAAAACACGGAAAATGGTTGTGGAGACTGCGCGGGAACTTGGATATTTTCCAAATCATATTGCGAAAAGCCTGGTGTTGAGAAAAACGGATACCATAGGGGTTGTAGTTCCGGAAATTACTCATTCCTTTTTTCCGGAGGTAATCCGGGGAATTGAAGAAATTACTTATCGAAGAGGTTATCAATTAATTTTGACCCACTCTGCAGAAAACAGTTCACGGGAAGAAGATGCGCTCACCACCTTGACCTCGATGCAGGTCGATGGTTTATTGATTTCCACCGCCCAGACTGTGGAAGATTATGGAATTTACCAGCAAATCATTAACCGGGGATTACCCCTTGTCTTTTATGATCGTTGCGTAAAAGGGATCGGTGCCAGTTGCGTTAGCCTGGATGATGAGGAGAGCGCCTGTTTGGTAACCGAACATTTAATTCAACATGGTTATAAAAAAATAGCCCATCTCAGCGGACCGGAGCGTGTCCTGATTGGAAAGGCACGCTTAAACGGTTTTGAAAAAGCCTTAAGAAATAACCAGATTCCCTTTAATCAAAAATTAGTGGTAGAAGCAGGATTGCAGGAGCAGGATGGTTATGTGGCGATGAAAAAACTTTTATCTTTACCGAAAGATGAATGGCCCCGAGCCGTTGTCGCAGTAAACGATCCGGCTGCCTTTGGGGCGATGAAAGCTATCAATGAAGTAGGATTATCCATCCCTGGAGACATTGCAATTGTGGGATTTTCAGATGATATCCGGGCCGAGCTCATTGAACCTCCATTGACCACCATTCGCCAAAATGCTTATGAAATAGGAAAAAAAGCTGTGGAAAAATTACTGGATCTAATTGAGAATAAGGAATCCGGTATAGAAGAAATTGTGGTTAAAGGAGAATTAGTAATTCGACGATCCTGTGGTTGTACTGAATGATATATTTTAAAGACAAATTTGGTTTAAAATGGAAGACTGTGAAAAAAATCGAAAAATTTTCACTTTTTTTCTTGACTTTTTCAGTTAAATCTTTTATTATTACCCATAAGAATGTTAACGATAACATTTTTCAAGAGCTTTTGTGATATGGGTTTATTTCTTTACAATCTTACATCGAAACCTCTTATGATCTAAACTTTCCATCGTCTACTGTTTGATTTTAGATAAATAATTTTTCGTTTTAAAAATATGATTTGATAATCTGAATGAGGAGGTCAAATTGAGATTTCTACTTGTTACGATTCTCGTTTGCTTCATTCTTCTCCTGTCTTGCCAGTCCAATGCACCTAAATCGGTTGGCACTGATATCTGGAAAAGTATGCCATCTAATCTGTTGGACAAAGCTGAAATTACCAGTGAAATTACCTACAAAATGAATTTACTTCAGGATTTTCTAAAAAAAGAGAATCTGGACGGTATGATGTTCACCCAGGTGAGAGATTTTTATTGGATCACTGCTGGTCAGGCAAATAACCAAATTGTTTTAAACAAAGACGTGGGTGCGGCTTCTGCTCTGATTATGAAGAATGGAACAAAGTATCTTATTTGTAGCGATAGTGAGGCACCCCGATTGATGAATGAGGTGATGAAAGATCTGGGATATCAATTAAAAAGATATGATTGGTATGAGGCAAACCCCATAAAAGATGTCCGAGGTGATATTATAAAAGATATTGCCAAAGGCGTCAAAATTGGCAGTGATATCAGTTACCCCAATACAATTCTTATGGCGGATAAGTTTAAACCACTCCGTTTCCAGTTAACCGAAACTGAAATGAAAAGGTACCGCTGGCTGGGTAAACAAACCACCGAGGCGGTAGAAACGGTTTGTAAAAAATTGGTGCCTGGAATAAATGAGTATGAAATTGAAGCCATGACGTCTGCCGAATTAAGGTCCCGGGGGATAATGCCCACAGTACTTTTGATTGGTGTCGACGATCGAATTTATAACTATCGACATGCACTGCCGGCAGGTGCGGTTTTACAAAAATATGCTATGGTAAATGTGGTAGCCGAAAAATGGGGAATGCCCATGGCGGTAACCCGCTTTGTACATTTTGGACCACTTCCAGAGGAACTTCAGACTAAAATTGAAAAAACAGCCATGGTTAATGCCCATTATCAGGTAGCAACTGTGCCTGGAAAACCATGTGCAGAAATATTTGAAGAATGCAAGCAATGGTATGCGGATGCCGGTTTTCCGGGAGAATGGATGAAACATCATCAAGGAGGGGCAATTGGATATGATGACCGGGAATATGTAATTTATCCCGGCATTCAGGAAACGGTTTTAGACAATCAGGCATTTGCCTGGAATCCGACAATTACCGGTGCCAAAGTTGAGGATACTATTATTGCACATAAAGATGGATTCGAAGTCATTACCCGAACCGAAGATTGGCCTATGATAAATGTGGAGCTGAATGGAAAGGTTTATCCACAGCCCACGATTCTTGTCAAATGATTGAATTGATGCAGACGTCGAGGGATGAGTGGAGTTAGCAAAGTATATTAAGCACGATTTAGTGCACATTAGACTTGAGAACGAACAAATCCGGGCTGTTTTTTTACCGGAAATCGGCGGTAAGATGATCGAATTAACCAACAAAAATACCGGAAGACAGTTTTTGCTTGAACCTCAGCAAAATGGTGCGGTCTATAAACGGCCGAATTACGGCGATAGTTTCGAAAATTATGATACAAGCGGATTTGATGAATGTTTTCCATCAGTAGAAGCATCGGAATTGCCGGGAATGGAAAATAGTTCTCCGGAATCATTAATTATCCCGGATCATGGTGAGTTGTGGTCTCTTCCCTGGGAATATCATCTGGATAATCGAAGCCTTAGATTATCGGCAACAGGGCAGGTTATAAAGTATCGCTTTGATAAAAGTGTAAAATTGTCAAAAAATAAAATCCATTTTAGATATCAGTTGGAAAATCAAGATGACTTTGCTTTTCATTACCTGTGGTCGGCACACCCCCTGTTAAAAGTGACTCCGGGAGCGAAGTTGATTTTACCGGAGGAAATTGAAAGCGTCTTTCTTAATTGGGCCTCAAACAGTAATATTGGGAAATTTGGTGACTGGTTAACTTGGCCATATTTGAACAGGGAGAAAGAAAATGATTATTCCCTGGTACCGCATCGGAAGTATGGTGAGGCACTGAAGTGTTTTACCGATAAGCTTGAAAATGGTTATGCTGGTATTCACTTTCCGGAAACTAGGGATACACTTTTATTTGAATTCGATATCAATATGAATCCCTATCTGGGTATTTGGCTTTGTTATGGTGGATGGCCGGAGGGGCAGAAAGATAAGCATTTGACTGTAGCCCTGGAACCTTCTTCGGGTCGGCCGGACTCCCTATCCAAGGCAATTGAAATGAATGAGTCTTCTGTTCTGAAAATAAAGGAAATCAAAACGTGGGATATGTCAATCAGTTTATGGGAAGGCCTGCCAGCAGGTCTTGGTACTAAATAATGAGGTTGATATGCATGCCATAGGGTTAACATTTGTAGATTGGTTGATTATTATTATCTATTTTGTATTCGTCCTGGGAATCGGTTTTTATCTGAAAAAGTTTACCAAGAATGAAGAAGACTTCTTTTTAGCCGGGCGAAAAAACAGTTCCTGGGTGGCTGGTTTAGCCTTCCTTTCCGCCAATCTGGGTGCTCTGGAATTATTGGGCATGACCGGGAATACTTTTAAATATGGGATGTATGTTGCACATTTCTATTGGATCGGAGCAATTCCGGCAATGCTGTTCCTGGCAATATATATGATGCCATTTTATTATAGCAGTAAAATTAAATCGGTACCGGGATACCTGAAACTACGCTTTGATGAAAAAACCAGAGTGCTTAATGCGATCTCTTTTGGCGTAATGACTGTACTGGTTTCCGGTATTAATCTTTATGCCATGGCTTTGGTACTACATACCTTTTTAGGATGGAACTGGGATGCCAGTATGTGGGCATCTGCCGCGACCGTTGCTGTTTACGTTACTTTAAGTGGTTTAATGTCAGCTATATTTACTGAAATCATTCAATTTTTTCTAATCTGGTTTGGTTTGTTCCTGGTTACCGTTTTGGGTATTGTGGAAATTGGCAGTCTTCAGGAGATTTTCAGCAGAATTCCTGAAGCATATTCAAAGTTGTGGTCAACTTCGGCAGATCCAACTCAAAACGGTATGATGGTAACCTGGGGTGGCATTGTACTTGGTCTTGGTTTCGTCCTGTCTTTCGGATACTGGACCACCGATTTTCTGGTTGTCCAGCGGGCTTTCTCGGCGAAAGATTTACGTTCTGCCCGGATGACCCCGATAATCGCTTCTTTTTTCAAAATGGCAATGCCCTTTATTGTCATCATCGGTGGACTTATTGCGCTGGTTCTTTCTAATGATCCAAATAGCGGATTCCACCTGTTACAAGACGGCTCAAAAATAAATTATGATTCAGCGCTACCAATGCTTATCAGAAGGTACTATCCATCAGGTCTGATGGGATTAGGGATAACAGCCTTACTCGCCGGATTTATGGCGGGTCAGGCTGGGAATATTAGCGCGTTCAACACCGTTTGGACGTATGACATTTATCAGTCGGTGATCAATCGGAAAGCATCACCAGAACACCTGTTGTGGATGGGGAGGGTTGCCACAATTGCCGGAATTTTGATTAGCATCGTGACTGCCTACTGGGCAAAGAGCATGCCCACCATCATGGATTACATGCAGGCTATTTTTTCCTGGGTAAACGCCCCATTATTTGCCACCATGCTCTTAGGAATGTTTGTCAAATGGATTACCCCCAACGGGGCGTTCTGGGGGTTGCTCGCAGGAATGGGTTCATCGTTCACCCTGTTTCTGGCAGTCAAATTTGACTGGATTTCCAAGAGCCTCATTACCATGTCCGATGTTGCCAGTGACATGGCGGCGAATTTTTGGCGGGCCTGGTGGGCATGGTTAATCTGTTTCATTGTTACGATCGTTATCAGTTTCTTTACCCGCAAAAAACCCGATCAGGAATTAGTTGGCCTGGTGAAGGGGTTGACCGAGGAATCTGTCGGGAAACCGGTGCCGCTGACGAAGAAACCAGAATTCTGGGGTGCGATTTCTTTGGTGATCTTAATTGTTTTGAATATCTATTTCTGGTAATAACTGGAGAAGTATATGGAAAAAATAGAAAAAGAGATGAGATCAATCTGGTATTTCATCGGATGGCTATTCGTCGTAATTGGTGCTTTAATTCTGATTTCGGGAATTTATCATCTTATTTCTCCGGTTGAAGTAAAAACAGTATTATATGAAATACACCCTAATATTTGGTGGGGGGGATTAATATTAATCGTGGGGATTGTTTTTCTAATAACCCACAGAACTAATATTGTCAAGAAACAAAGCGAGTAGGGATATAAATTGTTTGAGCAAATTGAGCAAAAATTTAAAGAACTGTTTTGTGAAGAACCGCTTTTAGTCCGTTCTCCCGGACGGGTTAATTTGATTGGGGAACATACGGATTATAATGAGGGATTTGTCCTGCCGGCCGCTATTGACAAGGCAATCTATTTTGCTATAGCCCCGAATAATAGTCAAGAATGCAGATTACACGCGTATGATTTGATGGATTCGTTTTCTTGTAATCTGAGAGCTATTAATAAATCTGAAAAGGGATGGCCGAATTATTTGCTTGGAGTAGTCGATCAAATCCAAAAATTAGGTTATGAAGTCCCAGGTTTCAATTGTGTATTCGGCGGGGATATTCCTATTGGTGCCGGGTTATCTTCTTCCGCTGCGCTTGAAGCAGGCTTGGCATTTGCTTTAAATGAACTTTGCCATTTTCAGCTTGAGCCATTAAAACTAGTTGGTATATCCCAGAGGGCTGAAAACGATTTTGTGGGTGTTCAGTGCGGTGTAATGGATCAGTTGATAAATATCTTTGGCAAACAAAAAAAAGTCCTGAAACTGGACTGCCGTACTCTGGAACATGAATATTTTCCTTTTGAAAGAGAAGATTTAAGGATTGTCTTGTGTGATTCCCAGGTTCAGCGCGCTTTGGCCTCTTCGGAATATAATCTGAGACGTTCTCAGTGTGAAGAAGGCGTTCGGATGATTCGGAAAAGTAATCCTGGGATAAGCAGTTTGCGTGATTTATCTTTTGATATGATAACGCAGCTCAAACAGCATTTAGATCCGGTTATCTATAAACGTTGTAAATATGTTGTCCAGGAGAATGAACGGGTTTTGGAGGCGTGCGCGAGTCTGAATAAAGGTGATATAAATACTTTCGGACAGAAAATGAATGCCTCGCATGTTGGCCTGCGGGATGAATATGAAGTGAGTTGTCCCGAACTTGACTATCTGGTTGATGGCGCTCTTGAACTGAATGGCGTATTCGGATCCCGCATGATGGGGGCAGGTTTTGGGGGTTGTACCATAAATTTGGTTTCATTGGATCATTTAGACGAATTCAGAGAAGGTATGGAAAAAGTGTATCGGGATAAATTAAAAAAGTCTGCCAAAATATATATCACGTCTATCGAGGAAGGCACTTCATTAATAAATGTTAAAGTTCTTAATGTTTAAGATTTTGAAAGGGGGTGAAGATACCCAAAATAATACTTTGATAAGGATCTTAATTAATACCGGAAGTATGTAGAGGCAAATGGTATCTTAATTCAGCCTCGACAAGTTATTAACACTTAAAGTTTGGAGGTCTAATATGCTTGATGCGTTAGGGTTATTTAAAAATCCATTGAGATTTGCAGTCTTAATGGTGGTTCTCTCTGCTGGTTTGCTTTTCGCACAGCAAATTGGAGGGCCTTATACTCCCGATGCCAACACCATGTTGCTGATGCACTTTGATGGCGATTATTCAAATGTTTCTCAGTTCTCTGCCGACGGAGTAACACATGGGCAACCTTTTAATTTCTATTTTCTGCCTCACCAGGCAGGATTGTCCCAATTAGGACAGTGCTTAAGAATTGATAACGATTCACAGAGCGATTCAGCCTATGTAACCGTTGCTGATACCCAGTACTTGGATTTAACCGGGGACTGGACCATTGAAGGATGGATTAACATTTTTACCTTTGGTACCGGTTCAAGTGACTGGCGTTGGGTGCCGCGTCTGGTTATCAAAACAGGTGATGCAGTTTTCTGGATGCCAAATTACTTTGTGGAAATGTGGGGCGATCGTCGTCTGTTTAGCTGCGGTTATATGGCCGCTTCAGAAGATCAATGGCCACAATCGAATACTCCGGATAATGTTATGGAAGTTGGTGTGTGGTATCACATGGCCTTCATCCGCGATACCAACCGGCATCTGCTTATGACCATCATCCACAAATTTAATCCGCAAACTCAGCAGATCGAACCCGCATCATTCAGTGTAGTTGACTATATGTCTTTTGGGGCTGCGAATCCCACACCGATTACCACCGATCAGCCGGTACATATCGGTTATGCAGGTGGTGGAGGTGACTCCTTCTTGGATGGTTTCGTGGATGAAATCCGGATCAGCAATGTTGTACGGGAATATCCCATTCCCCCGATCATTGCTAATGTGAGTTCATTGTCAAATCAACCGACCAGCGTAACCCAATATGAAGTTGGAGCAGATATATTCACACTCTTTAGCGGAACAATCCAGAGTGCGGATCTTTACTATTCCACGGATCAGGGGCAAAACTGGTCATCAGTTGCTATGACCACTGTTTCCGGTGATTCCATGTCTGCTGCCATTCCACAACAACCGCTTGGATCGGTTGTGTGGTACTATCTTGAGGCCGTAGATAACAATGGTTTGGTGTTTCAATATCCGCAGGATGCCGGTTGGAACCCTGCCGATCATTTGAGCTTTGGTGTATTTGAAGCAAATACTCAAACTCTTGATATATCATTTGAGGAAGGCTCAGGTGTTCCCGTTGATAACAGCAGTTATGGTAATCCGGTGACTGTTAATGGAACACCATCATATTCTACCCGCGCGGCTGCAGGTACTTACTCAATTTACCTTGAAGGTGATTCCAGTTTCCTTGATGTGGATTCTCCGTTCCTCTCCGCAAAGACCTATCTACTTGATTACTGGATGTATCCGGAAGCTGAAATGGCTACAAGAGACTATTGCCGGATTATCAGCAGACCAGTCTCTTATACCAGCTATGCGGATAATAACTATCGGGTCCGACTCAATCCAGGAGCGATACTTGCCGGCGCTAGAGAAGGTCAATATGAGATTGTTCTTGAAGATACACTGGAAATGGAGCGTTGGTACCATATACAATTAGAAGTACGAGATGCAGCGCCTGGAGATACGGTAATGCATTATGCAGTTTTACGCCTGGCAGATGTGAATGATAATACTATTGAACAAAAATATGTTGGTTTCGATGCCGATATTGTCGAAGGTTTTGCTCCGCTTCGGGTCGGTAAAGCTGGAGCTCCGGAACCTGGCACTTATCCGCCGTTCTTTAAGGGTAATTTTGACAATATCAAGATTTATAATTATCCGGCTGCCATGCTTCCGTTGGTGAATATAGTTGGTATTGAAGATGAACCACAGAATGTGCCGCTGAAATACGAACTGGCTCAAAACTATCCCAATCCATTCAACCCGATCACGGATATTAAATTTACTCTGCCGAAGTCACAAAAAACGACCCTGATCGTTTATGATCTGCTTGGTCGCAAGGTTAAAACACTTGCTTCGGGTACCATGTCCTCTGGTCTGCATCATGTGCTCTGGAATGGAACGGATGAATTTGGATATTCGGTAGCCAGTGGTGTGTATTTCTACAGATTGGAGACGAAAAATTTCACGGATGTAAAGAAAATGATTCTGATGAAGTAATCCTGGCCTTGCCGGAAAAGGGGCTTGATTTTAGAATCAGGCCCCTTTGTTAAAAAGTTTGATAATGAGGTTATCTATAATGTTTAAAAAGATCAGAAATCTCTTAACATTTTTGGTTTTGGTTCTCATCGCTGTAGGTTTGCTGAATTGTGATACCGGTATTGAGGATTCACCGGAACCTGGAATACTTCGAATTACCCTTGAATCCGACCAAACAGATACTACCATAGTATTTGTCACGGACACTTTTACTGTTTCTGACCGGGATACTTTCTTGATTGAGATCTTCCAGGGAAAAGTTTTCAGAGATACTTCCTATGCCACTCTCTATGCTCGCCGGTCATTAAATGTTGAAGTAACCCTCCGGTATAATTTGCTTTCAAGAGAGAACCATCAATACCAAAAACTGACAATTTTTGAATCTTACATACCTCCATATACTTATAATAAAATCAGATTTGGTATGGATTCATATTATCTCAAGTTGCTGGGTTTTGACAAGATACTTGTCCAAACACCTCCGGGCTATTTTTTAGATTTGCCTGCCAATATCGAGATAAAGGAGAATCATGTCACGGAAGTTAATGTCCGGGTTGCGCCTTTTAAAAATGTCATAAGATACAGGGATACCTATATCTTTGCACCCGAAATGGAAGTGGTTGATGTCAAAATTTTATAGCAAAATCAATTTAAGGTTAACAATGAAAAATGTATATATTTTTAGCCTTCTTTTCTTATTTCTTTTAATGGTTCGATGTGAAAGAAACACCGAACCAGCCAGTCCTAATTCGCCACCAAATACCACTATGGCCAATATTCCGGTTGAGGATGACACCTTGTTTGCCTTGATTCAGGTTCACTGGGATGGCGAAGACTATGACGGTTTTATTTCCGGTTATCAATATCGATATATTACCCAGCATATTTTTATGGGGGATTCTGTTGTTCAGGACTGGGTTACAACCACCGAGACCAG